>JBHJIY010000214.1:0-8583 GCA_050042985.1 Phormidesmis sp.
CCCAGCGGCGTTTCGACCGCTTCACCCACATCGATGCCATCGCCAATTTCAAACGCCGCGCCAGATAAGAAAGATTCAAACCCAGGTGAGCCAAGGCGCTCTTTCTCAGAAAGCTTTAGAAACTGCCCAGGGGCAAATGGCTCACGCAGTGATTTGGCGAGCCGGCCCGTAACATTGCCAAACTTCACCTGTATGAGGTCGAACCGCCGGGGCCCAATCAATTCTCGCCCGCCAAATTGTTCTAGCAAAATGCCCATCGGCACTGTTTTTTGGCGAACGCTGAGCTGACCGAGCGGATCCAAACGGCCCTCCATGCGGTCCAACACGACAGGGCTGCTGCCTGCGGGCGCTGTTCGCCAAGCGCTGACTTCGCTGAGCGCGTCGCCCAGCAGCCCTGCTACATTTACCCCAGCGAGGGCCTGTCGCTGCGCACTGCCAAATCTTTTCTCAAACCGGACTTCAACATCGAAAAAGAGAATTTCGATACTGGCGCGCCCGTTGATAATCCAGGGGCCTGGCCCTCGCAATCGACCGCTGACTCGGATGCTACATATCGACTTCCTGCCGCGCTTCACCCGCACGCCAGCATAAATGGCCAAATCCAGGCCAAACGGATTGAATACTATCAGGGCGTCAAAGCCCAGTTCACCGGTGATTGAAAAGCCCTTGATACCGGCTCGAAAATCGGCCCTCGCCCCTAGCTGCAAGCTGTTGGCTGTGATGGCAAAATAGCCCGCAAGCCTGAGCTGAAAACTTCTCCCTTTAGAGAGGTCTACGCCCATGCGGTCTAGGCTGGGGAAGCCCGCAGGCCGTTCAAAGGCTGGGTGAAAGCCACCGACCGAAAAGGCTAGAGCGCTCGCGCGGCCCCAGGCTGTTCGCAGTGCAAAGCCGCCGCTGATGGGAATCAGCTGCACCACACTATCGTAGAGTTTACCTTCGGCTTCTAGGCGAGAGGCACTGATATCGAGAACGCCTGCCAGGGCCACGTTTAGCTGTATGACCGGCACTTTGGGGTCGGGGAGTGCGGCGCTCACATCGCCAATGACAATGAGCCGCAGCGGATCTGGCAAGGTTAGCAACAGCGCCAAATCGAGACTCACCAGTTCTTTGGGGGAGCCCCAGCCGAGCTTTACCGTGGGGCCAAAAACATGCTGCCCTTTGGCCACTGGAAACAGACGACTGGCCCGGCGGGCAATAGAAGGCGCTTCGCGAATCGGATCTTCTAAGGACAACAGCTTGCCTGAACTACCCGAGCGCACTGCCTTGAAGAGCGCGTCGCGATTGACATCGCGATGGATACCCAAAATGCCGCCGATGCCATTGAGGGTAAATCCAAAGCCCAGCGGAATCGGTGCGAAGGTACCGGCAATAAAGACCAGTAGGGAGTAGCCATCAGCGCCCTTGGGCAGGCGGGTGTCTAGCATGCCAAAGGCCGTAAGCCCTAGGGCTTCTAGCGTGAGCGACAGCCCGCCTACATAGCGTCCTTTTTCGGCATCGTAGGCAATAAATCCACCACCGGTAACCACCCCAGCATCAATCGCTAATCCCAAGCCTGTTGGCGGGACAAAATCTACTTCTAATTTGATGGGTGTCGCATCGTCTGGTGCAAATCCTAGAACAATATTTGCACCAATGCCTTCTACCGTGGCGGCCAGAGGCCCCAGATTAGCGCCACCGTTGAGTGTCGCTGCTAGACCCAAGCGCTCGGCCATCGGCTGCCCCAGTAACCCAACGCTTGATACTTTTAACAGAGAGCCTATGTCAACATTGACGGGCACCTCTGCACCTAGCCCACCGCCCCGCTCAAAGTAAAATCCCTGACCTGTTTTATAGCCAAAGGTCGGCGAGAGCTTGACCTCGGCCCCATCTGGCATGATGCTCTGAAGAAAGCCATCGCCTTCGGTCGGGCTGAGCGCTAGGCGGCCCGTCTGCAAAGCCACCTCAATGCGAAACCCTGGCTGGGCTTCATCTAGCGCTATCGTCAGCGAGATAGCCGGGCCAGTGCCATCGACGACTAAGGGGCCCGCTGCCACAAGGCTTAACTCTTTTTTTGGGCTCTCAGCGCGCAACAGCGTGTTGATCGTTGGCAGCGGTCTAGCTTCGGCAGACTCTACAACAATGCGCCCTGGACGAACAACAATCCCGACTTCTGCTTCCGATTTTGCTTCTGCTTCGAGAGATAGTGTCCAGTCTGGAAAATCATCTAGGGGCAGCGATTGCTTGCCCTGTGCGCTGCCCAGCAGGGTCGCCACTAATCCCGGTTTTAGCGCTCCGCGCTCTGGTAGCCCAAACAAACCTAACAACAGAGTTGTTGTAATGGCCGGATCACTGCTGTTGAACAGCGGCACCGTTAAGGCGGGTAGCGGTTCTTTGGAGGGGGTGGCTTGGCTCTCTCCACCGAGATTGTGCGCTGGGGCCACCAGCGTGTGATTGTTAATGCCTAGGGCATCCAATAAGCCCGATAGGCGATCTAGAAATTGGGACTGCTCAAATGTTCCCGCCGAGAAGCCATGAACCTGATCGATGGCGGCAGTGGCGTCGGTCAAAACAGTGCCAATTTTTGAGAAGGCAAACTGGCCTACCTGGGCCTGTTCATAGGCTTCGTCATCGATGACGCCAGTGAGGGCACTTGCCCAAAAGAGCGCTGGGCGATTTTCTCGAAAATGCCGGGCAATTAAGTGCTCGATGAGGCGCTGGGTGAGTTCTTTAGGGGCTGGTGCACTGGTTGCTTTTGCCTTGCTCGTGAAGCTCTTAACCGCTGCTATTAATTCTTTTACAGCGGTTGTGGCGGCCTGAATTTTTGACAGATCGAGCGTGGGTTTGGCGGGTGGCAGAAAGTCTTTTAAAGCTTGCCAAGTCGGGGTGAGGGCCGCAAGTAGCTTGGCTAGCTCGGTAGAGGCGTCTTCAATTTGATTGTCTGGATCAATCCCGGCATCTTCTAGCAGATCAACAAGGCGATCGATCGATTCTCCAACGCTGTCGATCAGCTGTTCTTGTTCATAGTCGTAGGCTTTAATCTGTTCGTCTGGCTGCACCACCTCGGCTAGGGGTGACAAAATGGCGGCCAGCTCTACCAAAATAAGATCGGCGGTGTCTGTCATTAGGGTATGCTCGCAAGGCCACGGATCATCGGCGGTGTTTGTCCTGTAACGCTAATCGTAAACTCTAGGATTCCGCCTATCCAGTCGTTGGGAATTCTTTTGGCAAGGTCTCTTTTTGTAATGTCATCTAGGGTCAAATCAACGGAGGTAATAATGTCCCCACCTGTGTTGCGCAGCTTATCATCCAGCTTGTAGATGGATAAAGGTGTCTTGAGTAGATCCTGTGGGAGAGTAAGGATTAAGAATCCGCTCTCTACATACTTGCCCAGGTAACGCAGACGATAAATAGCATTACTGGGAATTTTGGTTTTGGTCTTATTTTGAGCGTGGCCCTGGTGCAGGCTGATACCTAATGGCGAGCGAGTTACTTTGAACCCTGTGCTGTTAACTAGCGATCTAAGAGAGGTGATTTGCCAGGGTAAATTCGGTCCTTTGGCACCACCGAAACGGAACGCTGGATGTGTCGGGTCGCTAGAATCAGAAGGGGACTTGGCAAATGCACAGGTTTTTGCAAACGTTTCAAAGGCATCGTCTCTTGTAAAGAGAATGAGGTAGGTTGCCACTAAAGCAAGACCAATACCTAGGGCAATTGCGAACCCTACTGGACCTGTTACCGAAGCGCCTGCGGCAAATTTTAAGTAGAGCCCGGTGATAGCGCCAATTGCCCCTGAAGTCACGGCCAGTGCTTCTCCCATGGCGACCGAATAATCACGAGCACGGACTGCTGAATCGACTTTTTTGACCATAGCCACTGCGTCCATCACCAGCAGCGGTATGGCCAAAAGAGTAACAACTTTAGAGGAAACCCCTGCCAACAACTTCAGTGAAGCCCGTCGGCTACTGGTAGCAAATGCATGCTTGGCCGTGACCGAAGCATACTGCCCAATGACGGATGCGGTAAACTCCACAGACTGGAGTACTGTGGTCAGTCCCTCCACGTAGCTGCCACCTTCTACAAATTGTCGTAATCCAGTATAAATTTTTGTCAGGCTGGAGTAGAAACCAATACCGGTGCCGATGCCCTGCAATGCGTTCTTGAAAGAGAGACTCTTTGGGCCAAAGGTGTCAACGGTTTCTTGTATTTTTTCAATTTTGGCATTGGCACCAAAAGCAGCTTGAAAAGAGTTATCAAATTTAGGAAGCAGCTTAGTGAAGAGGGCTCGCGCTGCTGCATCGGCTTCTAGCTTGGCCTCAGCAGTGCCTGCCATCATCGACATTACAGACATCGTTGAGAGATAAACCTTGACGACAAATTTCACCCTGTTGTCGGGTTTTGTGGTGCCTGCAAAGATGGTGGCACTTTTTTCTTGCGCCTTTAGGGCAGCTGCATTGCTTGACTGGAGGGCAAACCCGTTGGGTGTGAGCTCAATGGCCAAATCATCAGCTAGCTTTTTTACGCGAGTCGGCGAAAAGACGCTAGGCCGTTTTTTGGCAACATCTGCGCTGAATCGCTGTTGCGTTTTTGGTTTTCCATTATCGCCATCGACCATCGCTGGATCAAACATGTCGATAAAGGGGAGTGCCAAGCTGATGGATTGCACAAGCATCAGCCGATCAACCGCATTCGCTTGATCAAAATCTGCCAAGAAGGTTGGGCTGCGTAAGGTCTTTATCAGTGCTGCTGTTTTCTTGAGAGGTTTTTTTCGCAGCTTGCGCTTTGCGTTCTCTACGCCATTACGAACTTTGGAATCTAGTTCAGCTTTGAACGCTGCCTTTGTGGGTAGCGATACAGCAGCTCCTTTGGCTTTTTGCTGTTTGCGCCAACCGTCCAGATTATTTTCAATCCCGTTAATCAGGTTGAGCAGATCACCAAAATCAGAGAGTCGCCCTAATCGCTTTGTTCCTGTTTTATCTTTAATAGAAACCGGTCGCTGCTAGTACATTTCGTACTCACTAATTGCTTTTGCGTAAGCTGAAAGTGCTTGTCTATACTTCCTTAGTCCAGACACATATATAAATGGTGAAACTACAAATAAATCTAGCGAAATCTATAATAGTAAACGTTATAAGCTTAATCTCTTTAGAGCATGAGCTTGATGAGATAGCAAACTGTAACAGGTTTAGTGCAAGACGTTTAGGGCAAAACGTTGAGAGGATGCTAACACAGCTTTGAAAGGGGCTTTGTTAAAGATTTATGACACCCTTTGGACGGCAATTTCCCCGTCATAGCCACAGGTGCTAGGTCTCTGTTTTGTGTTGTGATGCTAAGAACTATATAAATTGCTTGCGCTGAGCAAAATAGTGTCTGTAATATTTATGAGAATATTAATGGAGCCTACTGCTGTGAAGGGATTTTTAGCTGGCGTTTTTTCCTCTATTGGTGAATTTATTGCCTGGCTGGAGACCGATCCGGCTGTTCTCTCCGCTATGCCCCATGAAATGGCCAGCATTGATATCAATACGTTTGAAGCGGACGCTTCGAATTATTTGAAGTGAGCGTGCTTGAGCCGAATCTTCTCCATTAGCTCTGCTCATTAGCTCTACTACGACGGCTGATGCTCATGCCAATGTCTTGCAATGTCTACTCGGCGACAAATCCAAACCTTGTCGTGATTTTGTACGTAGTCTAAAAACTTGGCCAGGGCTGCTGTTCTTCCTGGTCTGCCAGATAGCCTACAGTGCAGGCCAACGCTCATCATTTTAGGAGCGTGTTCTCCTTCTTTATAAAGGGTGTCGAAGGCGTCTCGTAGGTAGGTGAAAAATTGATCGCCTGAGTTGAAGCCTTGGGCGGTGGCGAAGCGCAGGTCGTTGTTGTCTAGGGTGTAGGGGACAACCAAGTGCGGTTTGCCATAGTCGTGATTCCAGTAGGGTAGGTCGTCGGCGTAGCTGTCAGCATCGTAAAGAAAGCCTCCTTCTTCTACCACTAGGCGACGGGTGTTGGGACTGTTGCGGCCCTGGTAGAAGCCTAGGGGGCGAGTGCCGATGACTTGGGTGTGGATGTCAATGGCTTTTTGGATGTGCGATCGCTCCACATCTTCTCCCACATATTGATAATCAATCCAGCGGTAGCCGTGGCTGGCGCCTTCCCAGTCAGCTTCTACCATCGCCTTGCCTGCGTCTGGGTTTCTCTCTAGTGCCATTGCTACCGCATATACTGTCAGCGGTAGCTTTCGCTCAGTAAATAAGCGGTGCAGTCGCCAAAATCCTGCTCTGCTGCCGTACTCGTACATCGACTCCATATTGAGGTTGCGTACGCCGAACAGTGGCGCGGCTCCAATGATTTCAGATAAGAAAGACTCTGAGGCAGCGTCGCCATGTAGTACGCAGTTTTCTCCACCTTCTTCGTAATTGATCACAAACTGAAGGGCTAGCTGGGCTTGGTTCGGCCAGTTTGGATGAGGTGGGTTTTGCCCATAGCCAATGAGATCGCGAGGATAATTTGTTGTCATAATGGCTATTTCTCTCAATTTTTAAGGTCGTTTAAACAGCATATTATCTGAAAGCGCTTAAAGTTGTTCTATAAACGGTTTGGAGTGAAGATGCCATCCCAAGACAGTAAACAAAGCGGCAAGGGTACTTACACGATTAGAGCGATGACTCGTGAGGAGCTAGCCGTGGCTGTTGAATGGGCGGCGGCTGAAGGGTGGAACCCTGGACTGCACGATGTTGACTGTTTTTATGCGGCGGATCCTGAAGGCTTTTTGATGGGATTTCTGGACGATGAACCCATCGCTAGCATTTCGGTCGTTAAATACAGTGATACGTTTGGTTTCTTAGGCTTTTACATTGTCAAGCCAGAATTTAGAGGTCAAGGATACGGGATGCAGATATGGCAAGCAGCGCTTGGCTATCTTGAACGATGTAATATCGGTTTAGATGGTGTAGTAGAACAACAGGAGAACTACGTTAAGTCAGGATTTCAGCTGGCTCATAGAAATATCAGATACGAGGCAATTGGTACATCAGACGGTGAGTCAGCGCGTGATTTGATGACAATCGAAAGCCCAGACAACGTTGATCTTGTTTCTCTGTCGTCGGTTCCTGTAGAAGATATTGTCGCCTATGATGAGCGTATTTTTCTCAGTCGGCGATCTGCCTTTCTCAACTGTTGGATGAGTGCGCCGCAGCATGTTGCTTTAGGACTGATTCGCGAGGGTGCTCTTGTTGGCTATGGCGTGCTTCGGCCCTGCCAACAGGGGTATAAAATAGGCCCTCTCTTTGCCGATACGTCTCAGTTGGCAGAGGCTCTTTTTTCAGCGCTTAAGTCTCGCGTTGAACATGGTATTCCCTTTTATTTGGATGTTCCTAGTGTGAATGTTGCAGCGGTTGACTTGGCTAAGAAGTATCACATGACTAGCGTATTTGAGACGGCTAGAATGTATACCCACAAGCCGCCTGAGCTGCCTCTGAATAAGATATTTGGAATTACGACGTTTGAGCTAGGCTAGAGCGGCTATGGAATTCGCTAGCTTTGCAATGCTCGCTTCGCTAAGAAATCTGCCATTGAGTCATCCATTGCCTCGACCCACGGTGTGTGGTGAACAGACGCTTTAGTTCCTGTACAGGGAGACGTAAATGCCTTGTCGCGATAGCCAAGGATGCTGTGCTCTTTATCGTGTTCCCATTCTTTGAATAGTGACACTGTCATTTCCCAATCGCAGGGTGCATAATCCACTTTGCTTGCTAGTTCGACAATGTAATCTTTCTGGTAGTCGATTTGTTCAAACGCATCCTCCAGCTTGTCTTCTCGCTGTTGCCAAAGCTCAATATCTTTTGAAATAGCAGCGGCATCGGGTAGGGCAATGCGACCAAGGATCACATCGCGAGCGTACCAAGCTTGCACGTCAAACATGCTGAATGTGTAGAACTGATCTTGCATTCCAAGGTACATCAGCTTGGGGTTTGGCTCCCAGAAGATGCCTTTGTAAAGAGAGCCTGGGTAGAGCCGATTTTTGGTTCTTAGGCGGAGGCTGTCGGCCAGGAAGGGAAAGTGATGCTGATAGCCTACGCACAGCACAATGGCATCTATGGCTTTGGTTGTGCCATCTTTGAAGTGTGCCGTTCTGCCTTCTATGTGGGTTAGGAGGGGGACTTCTTTAATTTCGTCTGGCCAGTCGAAGCCCATAGGTGCTGTGCGATAGCTGACGGTGACAGACCTAGCGCCGTATTTGTAGCTTTGTAGGGCAATGTCCTCTGCGGAATAGCTGCTGCCTACTATCAGCACATCTTTGCCGGTGAACTCGCGGGCCTCACGGAAGTCGTGGCTGTGAAGTACGCGGCCTGGAAAGCGATCAATCCCTGCAAAGAAGGGTGCATTTGGCACAGAGAAGTGCCCTGAACAAACAATGATGTAGTCAAAGTCTTCTATTAGTTCCTGATCTGCTAACTGATCGTAAGCACGAATTTGGAAGGTGTTTGTTGCTTCGATGTGTTCTATGTAGCGAACGGGTGTGCTGAAGCGAATGTAGCGCTCTAAGTTTTCTTTTTTTGCCCGGCCGGTGAGGTAGTCGTGGAGAACTTCTCTGGATGGAAATGACGGAAT
>JBHJIY010000215.1:0-17376 GCA_050042985.1 Phormidesmis sp.
GTAGCACCCGCAACACTCACTTTCACCACTTTGTTACGTGCTTCTTCAGCCTTGGGCAAGTGCAGGATTAAGATGCCTGCTTCATAGTTGGCGCTCACGGCAGTGTGGTCAATTGCCTCAGGCAAGGACACCACTCTGCGGAAGCTACCGTAGCGGAACTCATTGCGACGAAGCTTTTCACCTTCGCCAACCTCAAGCACCGGACGGCTACCAGATACAGCAACCACTTCACGGCTCGCCTGAATATCAATCTCTTCAGCATTTACACCCGGCAGCTGCACGTGAAGCGTCAAAGCATCTTCACTTTCAACCAACGTAGCGGCAGGCGTCCAAGTAGTCGGCGCACCTTCGACCCCGATTTTTACAGCAGAAAGATCATCAAAGAGCTGATCAAGCTGTTGCTTTACAGTATTCACTTCAGAAAACGGTTGCCAATAACGACGAACAAGCATGTTGTTTTTCTCCAAATCTCGATGTCCCTATGGTGCCAATTGCGAAGAGCGATCGCGTAGTGCTGCAAACCTCACCTACCGGTAGAGCATCCCGTATTTCGGTCGATATACGGCAAACCCACCCCACATTCGTCATAATGAAGGCTATCCAGTTCCCAGCCAGCCTATTTGCTGCGCAAACGCTCTGCGATCGACTACGCTCAAGCTTCGGTAGTCGATCCCCCCGGTGGCTGAGCGTAGCCGTTGACGTAGTCTCTACGTAGTAGATAGTCAGAACCCACCGATCTATGACTCAAACAGCACTCATCACAGGCGCATCCAGCGGCATCGGCCTTGCATTCGCCCAAGTTCTCGCCCGCGAAGGCTACAACCTTATCCTCGTCGCCCGCAGCGAAGACAAACTCAATAACTTAAAACAAGAACTCACATCAAAGCACGGTATCAACGCTGTTGTTTTTAGCCATGACCTCACAAAGACAGAAGCAGTACAACAGCTTTTTGAACAGATAGAACAACAGAATCTCACCGTTGATGCTCTCATCAACAACGCAGGCTACGGAGACTATGGTGAATTCGCCGATAGCGACTGGGAGAAGTTGCAAGGCATGATTTTACTGAACGTCTTAGCGCTTACTCACCTCAGCCGACTGTTCCTACCCGGCATGATTGCACGTAGCAAAGGGCAAATCCTCAACGTCGCTTCCACCGCCGCCTTTCAGCCAGGGCCGATGATGGGCGTTTACTTCGCAACCAAGGCCTATGTCTTAAGTTTGAGTGAAGCGATCGCAGCCGAAACCCAAGACGCTGGAATCCAAGTCACCGCACTCTGTCCCGGCCCCACCCAGTCAAACTTTGGCCAAGTCGCAGGCATGGACAAGATCCCGGGCATGGGCAATATCACCAACGACAAATTCCCCACCGCCTACGAAGTCGCCGAATACGGCTACCAGTGCTTGCAAAAAGGTAAAGTTGTCGCCGTCCACGGCACCCTCAACAAAATTCTTACCACCACGCCCCGCTTCATGCCTCGCAAACTCCTCCGCAACGGCATCAAAAAGTTCATGTCCGGCAGCTAGCCTTGCAGTAGCAGCAGCACCGCCTGTAAGCTCCCAATCACAAACCCTAAAATCCCACCCAAATTCACAATCGCCTGCAACTCACTGCGCACAATCGTGTTAATTGCCCCTTCCAGCTCCTTCGGCGAGGTGCCATTCACCCGATCAATAATCACCTGATCAATATTCAAAATCGGAATCGCCTGCATCACAATCGACTCCAAATCCCGCTCCAAGTAGCGCTCTAAAATAACCGCCAGCTCGTAGCTCACGGTCTCCAGCGACTCACTCATCACCGGAGAAGCCTGCAACCGGCTCAACAGCTGCGCTGCGAGCTTTTCCCAGTTGATAGACTCACTGACCGATTCGAGTAAGCTGCCGCCATTTTCCTTCAGATAGGTCTTAATTGTTTGTCGCAAGGTACTTCTTAGCTTACGCACCGTCGCCACAGGCAGCTCTTGCAAAGAAAACTGCACTAGCCATCGCTGCAATCTCACTTTCACCCCTAAGCCCGCAATCAGCTCAGCAAGCCTGGCATTACTCTTATCCGGCTCGTTCTCACACACGGCCCGCAGCCGCGTCAGCGCGTTGCGCACACCAAAAATATTGGCCACCACCCAATACGTGCCACTCGTCTTAGAGCGCAGCGTTTCATCAATCACCTGAATGTTGTAATCCGTCAGAAAATCAATCAGCAACAGCCGCACCCTATCCGGCGGCAGTAGCCCATTCACCATCCAGTCAGAGACCTGAGCCGCTTGCTCATCCGCTAGCTGAAAGTCCAACAGAACTCGGTCAAAAATTTGGTTAATCTGCGCTTCCAAAAAATCGTCCTGCCGGGACCATACCCGCAGCAAGCGCGGTAAAGACTGCCCCACCAAATCTTGCAGTACGTTACCGAGAATCTTCGCTGTTTTGTTTTGGCTACTGCCTTGCATTTGCTCCAAGGCTAAACGCAGCAGCCAGTTAATCGCACTTTCAACCCGCTCTGTTTTTAGCAGACGGCGGGCCAATCGCTGAAGTTCTTCGGGGGTAAGGAGCGATCGCATAATCACATCCGACACCTTCTTCGCTAGCCGAGCCTGATTGCTCGGAATCAGCCCCGGCGTAAACGGAATCTTTTTACCAAATACGTACTTCGCCTCATACGGACGAAACAGCATCTTAATCGCAATATCGTTGGTGAAATAGCCAATTACCCCACCCAGCACTGGCGGCAGCAACACTATCCAAAGATTCACCGCAGCCATACTACTCAAGTCCTTGTTGCCACCAATACACCCATCATGCCGCCTGCAATCGGGTAATGAACAGCTCGGCCAAACCCCGCTGCTAGCGCTAGGTCAACCTGCTGTGGTCCCAGCGGAAAGCGATCCACACTGGGGCTGATGTAAGCATACTCCTCACTTAGCCCTAGCCGCTCTGCCGCCGGGACGACAACCACATCCAAATACCATTGTTGAAACTGCACCACTAGCGGATTCGTCGGCTTGTGAAAATCCAAAATCGCCGCCGTCGCGCCTGGCTTGAGTACTCGGCATAGCTCGCTAAGCCCCTGAGAAATATCGGTCAAATTTCGCAGACCATAGGCCATCGTTGCAGCCTCGTAGCTGCCATCGGCAAACGGTAGATTCAAAGCATCTGCGTCCACCCAGCCAAGTCTTGGCTGCAAATGAGGACTCCGCTCAGAGGCGATCGCTAACTGCTCTACCGCAAAGTCCGTTCCTGTCACTTGCCCTGTCGGCCCCACCTGCCGAGCTAGCAGCAGTGCCAAGTCTCCACTCCCACAGCACACGTCCAAGCACGTCATCCCTGCCGACGCACCGCTCCAGCGCACCGCCATCTGCTTCCAAACCCGATGCAGCCCCAGACTCATATCCTGATTCATCTGGTCGTACTGCGGCGCAATTCGATCAAACAGCTGACGGATTTGACTCGCCTCAGGCTGAACCCGTGAGGTCAGCGCTGGCTTGTCCACCTTTTCCGTCAAAGCATCGCTCATATTGATTGTCACTGTGCCTAGCTGCCCACACACAGTCCTTGAAAAGAGTGCCCCTCAAAGTTTACAGCGAAAAGCTAACAGCAAAAAAAGACAAAGTCAGCGTTCTTGCGATCGCTGACTTTGTCTCTACGCTGGAAATAAATAAGCCCATAACCCATCGCACGTGGCGTTATAGCTTCACTTCTAGCCTCTCTATCGATCTTGTAGACACGTGGCTTTTAGAGGACAGCAAGCCTTTAGAGGACAGCCGCTTTCAAGCTCAGTGCCACCTGAGGCGCAATCAGGCCCAGCAGCTGTTTGACATCTTCTATCGTGGTGTAGGCTGTTTTCCACTGAAGCGACAGCGCCGCCAACGTTACCCCCTGATACACAACAGGTACAGCCAAATGACACTGCGTTCCATCTGCATAAAGGGCCTCACCAGCGCGCGCCGCATCAGACTGCAAAGCAGTAGCACACTGAGAGCTTTGACTCGATAGCGCTGTCTGCAACAGTTCACTGGCCCCAACAACTTCACTGGCTACAGGAGCATCAGCTGAATAGCTACCGGCATCTCCCTCGTCTGTCAAAAACAGCGTGCAGGCGTCCGCATTTAATATTTTCCCAAAGCCTTCCGCCAAAAAGCTCAAAGCAGCCACTCTATCCATCGATTGCGCTGCTAGCTGTCCTACGTTCACCATCAGCTTCGACTGCTTCTCTGCCCGATGCAACTCTTCATTTTGGCGCTTGATTAAGTCGTAAGTTTCCGACGCTCTGTCGACAACGTGCTTCAGCTCGTCAGGGTCCCAAGGCTTAGTAATGTATCGGTACACTTGGCCCGCATTAATTGCATCTACCAAGTCCTCCACATCGGTAAAGCCAGTTAGTATGATGCGCACCGTATCGGGAAAGTCGGGAACCGTTTTACTCAAAAACTCCGTTCCTTTCATCTCAGGCATTCGCTGGTCAGAAATAATGACCGCCACTTCACCTTCGCTCGACAGCACTTCTAGCGCTTCGATACCACTCTCTGCTCGCAAAACTTTAAAGTCACGACGAAATGTACGATAGAGCAAATCTAAATTGTCTGGCTCATCATCCACAACGAGCATCCGAGGTTTTTTCGAAGGCTGGTGGCTAGCCAGAGTCAGTGGGCTAATGATGCTCATAGAGGGATCGCCTTGAGAGAGTCTTGGGTTACATTGCTGCCAATAATCAACGCAGCTTATTCTTCTCTCAGTAAACCCAGCCTAATCGCCAAAATAACCGTTAGGCAGTCCGTACAGACCCAGTACTCAAAAATCTTTCTCTACAATCGGCCTACGTCACTCGTTTGCCTCACTTTCTCACTTCACGCGCCTACTTTCACGCGCTGACTTCTAGAAGCTCCACAACATTGCCATCCGGGTCTTTCACAAATAGTGCAGCCCGCCCAGATGAACTCATTTGAAACACAATCCCCTGTTCGCCCAAAGATTGCTTGATAGCCGCTAGGTTGTTGATAGCAAAGGTCAGGTGTGGATGCCGTCCCCATTTATCTTCACGCGTAGGATTCATCGCCCACTCGCTGACAATAAGATGCAGCTGAAAGTCACCTATTTGATACCAGCTACCGGGGAAAGAAAGCTGCCTGTCGACTTTGGTTAACCCAATGATGTGGGAATAAAATTCATCCGATTTTTCCAGGTCGCTAACCTGCACAGCCACATGAAGCGGATACAAAATATCAACCATCGTTTTTGCCTAACTACCGATCCACCCTATTATCTACGGGATGTTGGCCCATAGGCATCAAAAAGCTTCGGCTTACAAAACAGCGAACGAACAGCCAGTGGATAAGCACATCGAAATGAAACTATTGATGACAGTGAGCGGAGTTTTGGCGGCTTTATTGCTAACGGCCCTATTCATAGAAGGCATTCTTCGCTTCGGCTTTGGCTTTGGGCGGCCACCGCTCTACGTCGCAGATGAAACTATGGGGTATCGGCTTGCACCCAACCAACGCTTACGACGCTTCGGCAATCGTATTCATATCAACGAATATTCCATGAGGGCAAATGCGATCGCCCCCAAACCCACCCCTCAAACCCTACGCCTCTTCCTCCTCGGAGACTCCCTTGCCAACGGCAACTGGTGGACCGATCAAGCAAACATCCTCTCTGCCCTCATCGCCCAAGCCCTTCAGCCGTCCTTCATCGCCTCCTCTAACACATCCCCATACACCCATGCAGAAGCTCTCAATGCCTCTGCAAACTCTTGGGGACCGAGGAACGAACTCGCCTACCTACAGCGCTACGGCACTTTCGACGCGACTGTCCTTGTACTGCTGCTCAATACGGACGACTTATTTGGCACCGAGCCGACGTCTTTACAGGTAGGGCGCGATCGCAGCTACCCCAGCCAAAACTTTCCTTTTGCGATCGCCGAAATCTTCCACCGATTCACCACCAAAAATCAACCCATTCCTGGGCTGAAAGCTATTCAAAATGAAGGGGGCGATCGCGTCGGCAAAAACCTCACCGCCATCAACGGCATCTACCAGCAAACGACAGCAGCAGGCAGCCAGTTCCTCCTCGTGCTCTCCCCACTCAAGCGAGAGCTGCCAGGCCCACGAGATTACGAACTCGTCGCCCGCCAAAGACTCCAGGACTGGGCGACCGAAAACAATGCCCGCTACACCGACTTGCTTCCTAGCTTTGTGCAGCAATCAGATCCCGCAACACTGTACCGAGACCACATTCACCTTAGTCCCGCTGGGAATGAATTAGTCAGTCAAACTATTGCCGAAGACATCGCCAAAATACTGGCGCTACCTCAAGACTAACGCCCAACAGCCATCGCACTCACCGGCTCCAGCGCCGAGCGCAAATCCGCAGACGATTTCCACGCCTGACCATCTAGCGCCATCTGCTCAATCACACTCGCTAAGCGCAGCGCCTTCAGCGCCTGCTCACCGCCCACAGAAGGCTGGTCACCCCCACGCACACAGTTCACAAAATGCTCTAGCTCAGCGTGCAGTGGCTCTGTATTGCTGGTATACACCTGCTCAATTAGGCCATCCTGGCGATACAGCACTTGGCCATAGTCAGCCATGCAATTCTCCGTTGTCTGCCGATGAATTTCAATTTTGTTATTAAGAAAATCAGCCTCCGTCAAAGAGTTACGACAGTGGGCCGAAATATTGCGGATCTTTCGGTGTGTCACCTTACTAGCCGTAACCGTCGCCACAATGCCATTGGCAAATCCCAACGTTGCCGTCACATAGTCCAAATAGGGAGAATCCGTCCCTTTACTGCCACTCGCAGTGAGCTTCACCACCGAAGAAGCAGCCAATTCCAAAATCAAATCAATGTCGTGGATCATCAAATCCAACACTACCGACACATCGTTAGCCCGCTTAGAGTAAGGGCTCATTCGCCGCGCTTCTAGCGCCAGTACCTCTTCCGTGCGCAGTACATTGTGCAGCTCCTTAAAGGCCGGATTGAAGCGTTCAATGTGCCCTACCTGCAAAATGCAGTTCAAGTCTGCCGCCGCATTCACTAACGACTCCGCCTCAGCAATACTCGCAGCGATTGGCTTTTCAATCAGCACATGCACCCCCGCTTTTAAACAGGTCATCCCCACCGCGTGGTGCAGCCTCGTTGGCACCGCCACACACACCGCATCAACATGCTTCAAAAGCTGCTGATACTCTTCAAAGTAATGAATTTGATACTTACTCGCCGTTTCAATGCCGAGCTCAGCATTGACATCAGCCACACCCACCAGCTGCACATCTTTTAGCCGAGAGAGTACCCTGGCATGGTGCTGTCCCATATTGCCAACACCAATTACACCAACCCTCACAGGGACAGGACAATTGTGACTGTAGGGCATGGCATCTGTGATAGGTAAAGGTAGGCTTTGCACGGTTTCACACCTCTTAACAATTTTGACGAGCGGATGAACAACTGCCTACAGCCCACAGCCACACGATAAAAACAGCACACGCATGGCCAAAGCTCAACAGACTATCGGCCTACTCGCAGCAGTCATGCAGCACATAGGGAAATTCTAAAGAAAATGTTCTAAAGAAGTTTCATAAAAAGCCATTGAAAACAGGCTAATACAGCGCGCAAGGGATAGAAATTGGTCGTGATTCTGCTGAGAACTACCGATATTGTAAACAGTACTATAGAAATACTAATAAAGATGACGTACTAAATACGATCTCTTGTGCCGCTTCCAAGTCCCTTTCCAAATCCTATTTAGGCTTTCGTAAAGCCGCAGGCATACCGGCCCTACTTAGCGTCAACGGTTTGCCAGGTCGACGAATCTGAATTTTAGTGAGCTTTGGGCCTTCTGCCGCAATCACAGTCAGCTCTAGCCCTTTATAGAGAAGCTGCTCATTGATTGCAGGAATTTTTTGTAGCTCATAAATCACAAATCCACCCAAAGTAAGATAGTCGTCGCTCACCGGCAGCAGCAGCGATAGCCGCTCATTCACATCTTCTAAATCCGTCTGCGCTGGGAAGATGACGGTATAAGGGTCTTTTGCGATAATTTGAGCGCTAGGGCTTGGCCCACCCACATCACCAATAATTTCAGCAGCCAAATCTCTAAACGTCACCAGGCCAGCCGTACCGCCATAGTCATCTACAGCAATCACCATCTCCCTGGCCGAACGCTGCATTTGTGTACGAAGCTCATTGAGCGGTAGCGACTCTGGCACCACTCTAGGGGGCGTTAGCCAAGGCTCGATCAAGGTTTCTGGCTTCAGTATCCCCTGGGACAAAGCTAGCGCTAAGTTATTGAAGTGGATAATGCCTAAGATATCGTCCAAAGACTCACCCATAACGGGGTAGCGAGAGTGCCCAGAAACAACAATTTCATTGAGCAAATCTTGAAAGGTCGCATCACTAGAAAGCGCCGCGATCTGCATACGTGGCACCATCACCTCCGCCACCGTAGCGTCCCGAAACTCAAAGACGTTATTGAGAATTTCTCTTTCTTCTTTTTCTAGCTCAGGAATCTCTGTAGCAGTTGTAATCAGCAGTCTCAGCTCTTCGGGGGTTACGCGGCCATAGTGACCCGCGCTGTTGTCTTCTATCCGCAGAACCGACAGCAAAAATTCAGTCGACTGGTTTAGCAACCATACAAAGGGGCTGAGTAGCCGGGCAATCGTCAGGCTCGGCGGACCCAAAACGCGTGCTAGGTATTCTGGATAGCTCAGAGCAACCGACTTCGGGCATAGCTCACCCAGCACGATTTGCAAATAGGCCAACAGCAAAAAAGCGAGCGGTAGCGCTACTGAATGAGACAAAAACTGAGCGGTATCTGCCGAAACAGGCAGCAGCGAGAACCCGTGCTTTATGAGAGCAGCCATGGTGTGCTCACCAATCCAACCAAGCGCCAGGCTAGAGAGGGTGATGCCTAGCTGTGTTGTAGAGAGCAAGCTATTGATTTTACGTTGCAGCTGCTGAACGGTTTGCGCCTGGATATCGCCCGCAAATACTAGCTGATTGATGCGCGATCGCCGCACAGACACAATAGAAAATTCTACCGTGACAAAAAAAGCATTCAGCAAAATCAGCGTAACTACCGCTAGCAGCCGGGCAGCAACCTCTGGCAAGGTAAGCGGCAATTGAATCAGAAATACAGCTGATGGCACGACAACAAGCAAACAGGCCGATAAAGGAAGGATGACACAGCGTAACGTTAATTCCCGCCGTCAGTCATACGCGATTTCACGTCATCAACAATTTTATCCTCGTCTAGCAGTCGCAAACCTGTGCTTTGGTCGCCACTGCGGTTAGCGGTCGCCGCGTTAGAAGGCCGCGTTTCTGGCTGTCGTACACCCGTCAGCGCCTGACGGCCAATGGCATACCCCCACGATGAGCTCACAATGCCCGCACCAAACATCATGGTCAATAAGATGAGCGTAAAGGCAACAGCCGGATTAATTCTCATAGGAACTGGCAAAGACGAAGGAATATTAAAACGATGAGCCTAGCATCTAGGGAGTTTACCCGATATTGACTCGATTTGATGCAGGCTGCGCAGCAAAACTCATGAATTAGCTCAATTACTAAACTCAATCACTCAGCTTGTCGACTAGCAAATCAGCCATCGTTCTGACATTGTATGAGCACAAACTGAAACCAAGACCTTAATTTTTAGTGATCTCAACGTAGGTAATCATCAACCTGAGATAGTATATTAGCCACAAACCTACCAGGGTTGGCCGAGCGGATTAGGCAGCGAACTCATAATTCGCCTCAGGCAGGTTCAACTCCTGCACCCTGGATTTTTCCATCACAGACTGCATTTAGCGGACATCCCCTCTAAATCAAAAAGCCCGAGTCTAAACTTAGCGTTTGACTCGGGCTTTTTTTGATGGCGTTTTTCTATGAATACACCAGTCTATCGACGAGGCAGCGGCTCAAAATTAAGCTCACTTCCCACAACACGACTGTTGAACTGAGATGTCGGCAATAGCTGCACCGACGTCGTGTAAGGATTGGGCAAATCAGGGACCCGCACCGTTGCAGTGTTTTGCGTTTGAAGCATCCACAGCTCTTCTACAGCCCCAGAAAATGCTGCTGCATCACGAATATGGCGCTGCTCAGAAAATCCACCAAGCCCCGTGATAAAGCTCATCTGACCAACAAAGCTACGGTTGTCAAAGTAATCGCCCGAGCGGCGCTCAGTAATATCCTCAACCGCGTCCAAAACGCTCTCTGCATCCTGAGCATACGCAGTAGGGGCCCACGAACCTACAACAGATAGCACCCCAGCCACACACAACAGGCGGCCCAGCGCTTTGCTTCTTCCTTTAATAGCCATCGCTATGCATTTTCCTCAAATAGATAGGCTTCTAACAATTTACCCAAGGATACCCGTCTCCTCTGGAGATATCGCCTCATGCCACATAATCTTCCACCGCGTAAAAAGCCTGCATAAAACATCTTGATACCCGATACACTAATCAGGCTCTTGATGACCAAGCCGAGCTATGCCTATCCTCCCTCTCGATATTCCCAGCGCTGACCTAAAAACTCTTCGTCAGGCACTACTCGAACTCATTTGCGACGTTGCCTACAAGGAAGGCAACTTTACCCTCTCCTCCGGCAAAAAGAGCGACTACTACATCAACGGCAAACAGGTCACACTCCATGCACAAGGTGGGCTCATAGTGGCACGCATACTGCTGAGCATGTTGCCCACTGGTACTGTGGCCGTCGGGGGGCTCACCCTTGGCGCTGACCCCATGGTGAGCGCAGTTAGCATTGCAGGCGCTTACGAAAACAAGCCCGTCACCCCGCTTATCATTCGAAAAGAAGCCAAGGGACACGGTACCTGCGCCTACATAGAAGGGCCCACTCTGCCCGAAGGCAGCCCAGTCGTCATCTTAGAAGATGTGGTCACAACAGGCGCTTCTGCCTTGAAAGCCGTAGAAAGACTGCGAGATGCCGGATATGTTGTCAATGACATTCTGGCACTAGTAGATAGGCAGCAAGGCGGCGAAGAGCTATACATCAAGGAAGGTCTGAACTTTCGCTCTATTTTTACGATTCCAGAGCTAAAAGAATATTACGGCAGTCAGCGGTGAGGGCGCAGCACGCTACGCCCTTCAAATACCGCCCCTAGAATTGCATCTATCGCAGTGAACCAGCAGAAACTGGCGCAGTCTTCACAGTCTGCATCGCTTCTACCAGGCTACGAACCACCGCGACCATCGCCAGCGGATCGTTCAGCTTATGCACAGCAGACCCAACGCCGACACCAGCCGCGCCAGAGGCTAAGGCCATCGGCGCCGTCACATCCGAAAGGCCAGATGCGCAAAGCACAGGAACCTCTACGGCGTGAGAAATAGCATGGGCAGCAGCCAAGGTAGGGGCGGCTTTTTCTATCAGGCCCAAAACGCCGCTGTGAGTGGGCGCACTGCTGGTACCGCCTTCGGTTTGAATGATGTCTGCGCCAGCAGCAACCAACGCTTCGGCAAGCTGAACCTGCTCATCTAGC
Organism: Phormidesmis sp.; assembly: GCA_050042985.1. Lineage (GTDB taxonomy): Bacteria > Cyanobacteriota > Cyanobacteriia > Phormidesmidales > Phormidesmidaceae > Phormidesmis. The sequence goes on from JBHJIY010000215.1 coordinate 11,493, forward strand.
GCCAGGATATGTGGCACCGTTACAGACAATGTGATGTTTGGCAGTAAGGTGCGAGTCTCTTTGGCCAAGGCCAATACTTCTGCCGATTCAAACCGTCGTCCTTCTGCATAAAAAGCATCGAAGTTGCCAATCTCAATTAGGTCAGCGCCAGCTTCAACCGCCGGCAAGAATTTCGCAGGGTCTACAGCCGAAACACAAATCGGCAAATCAATCAGGCCACGGACCAGACGAACTAGCTCTACGTTGGCAGCAATATCAACAAAGGTTGCCCCGCCTTGCTGAGCGGCCTTGACCACATCGCTTACATTCTGCTGATCTAAATTGGTCAGGCCGCTGATGATTTTAAGGGCCGATGCATTTGAAAGTGCAGACTGAAAATTGTCCCACTGAAGGTTGGAGATAGTCATATGTCCTTATTTTCTGAGAATCACTTGAGATGACTTGCACCAGTCATTTTGCCAGAGTTCTGCCAGACAAGAGCGTTTGCCTTTCGTCGGCGAAACTAGCCCATAGCGGTTCTACAGCAGGAAAACCCTGCTGGTGCAATCGTCGGCTTCGCTTGCACCAGCGGGGTTTTACCGGCATGAAATACAGATAGGCACTTGTGTCAATGGTGGTGTAGTATTAAAAATCTGCGAAACAGAAATTTACTTTTAACCTGCTGAAATTCATTCATTCATCACTATGCCTAAGCTAAAAACGCGTCGCGCAGCTGCCAAGCGTTTCCGCCGCAGTGGAAGTGGCAAAATCATGCGCCGAAAAGCCTTCAAAAGCCACTTGCTAGAACGCAAAAATCAAGACCGCAAGCGCAAGCTTTCAAAGGTCACCACTGTGCACGAGACAGATGTGCCCAATGTAGAAAAGATGATGCCTTACTTGTAAGCATCTCAAAGCCACCAGTAATTGCAATACGCTTTACGAATCTCAACGCCGAATTTCAACTCAAGGAAAACTAGACCATGGCACGTGTTAAGCGCGGTAATGTAGCTCGCAAACGCCGCAAAAAAGTTCTTAAACTTGCAAAAGGATTCAGAGGCTCTCACTCCAAACTATTCCGCACTGCTAATCAGCAGGTAATGAAGGCACTGCGGAATGCCTATCGCGATCGCCGCAAAAAGAAGCGCGATTTTCGTCGGCTATGGATTGCTCGAATCAACGCAGCGGCTCGCCTCAACGGCACAACTTACAGCCGCTTGATAGGCGATTTAAAGAGAGCCGATATTCAAATAAATCGTAAGATGCTGGCTCAGCTAGCGGTTCTAGCACCTGAGAACTTCACAAAAATAGTTGAGAAAGCGAGCAGTAAGTAACTGCAAATCATGTGCTACGCTTTTGATTTTTCATGAGCTGCAAGGTGCTAGCAGGATTAAGCTTATGTTTGGGGGCACAGTTTCTGTTGCCCCCAAATTTTGTTGAGGGTGTTTTCGGTCTTAGTGCACCGAGACTCATTGCCTCAGCCAAAGCCACAGAACTATCGAAAATTCGCGATCGCGGTCACCTCATCGTCGGCATCAAAAACAACCGTCCCCCTTTTGGCTTTGCTAACAGCAGTGGGGAAATTGAAGGGTTTGAAATTGACATCGCTCGGCGATTAGCCGCCGAACTGCTCGGCGATGAAAACGCTATAGAGTTTGTGCCGTTGAGCAACGTTGAACGGTTAAGCGCAGTATTAGACGATCGGGTAGATATTGCGATCGCAGCCATCACCCTTACCGAACCGCGCCGTCGCCTAGTCAACTTCAGCGACCCCTACTATTTAGACGGCACCGCCTTCCTCGTTGGCAACGATATCCAAACGCTCAGAGATTTGCGCACTCGGCGCATTGCCGTACTCAATCGATCTAGCACAGTCGCCCACGTTCGCTATATTTTGCCGGGGGCTCAGCTCGTTGGCGTATCCTCCTACCGCGAAGGTCAGGGCCTTTTGCAAAGTGGCCAGGCCGATGCCTACGCAGGCGACGCCTCAGTCCTAACTGGCTGGCTCACCACACAACCTGAATTTGCCAACTACTCACTGCTCCCAAATCTGATCTCGGCCGAGCCGCTTTCTGTAGCCATCCCCAAAGGAACTCAACACGACGAATTGCGCAGCGCTGTCAATCAATCCATCAGGCGCTGGTATGCAGAGGGATGGCTACAGGAGAGAGTGGCTTTCTGGGCATTGCCTTCAGGTGTTTTGCCCAGCTTTCGAGAAGGTGATAGAGAGACTGAACCGTGACACAACTCTCTACATAACCGCCAGCATCACTCGAATTGTGAGTAAAATGCCTACAGAGTAAAAACCGAAATTTAATCGCTGAGTTATTCAATGGAAAATGGCAACTATCTAGTTGTTTATTTGGGCATTTTGCTGGCGCTCCTTAGCGTAGCGACCTTTTTTGTCGTACGGCAGGTATGGGTGACCCGCCGCACCGAAATCACCCTTTCAGACCTGCAGACCAAGCTAAGCAGCGGGAAAGGCAGCGCACTGGAGTATTACGAGCTAGGTAGCCTTCTGCTAGATAAGAAGCTGTACGCCCAAGCAGCGGTTTACCTCAAAAAAGCGCTGAAAGAGCTGCCAGAAGAAGAAGCTGAAAATGCAGTGCTCGTGCACAATGCGCTGGGCTATAGCTACTTCGCGCAGGAGCAGCTGGATCTGGCTATTCGCCAATACAATGAAGCACTCAAAATCCGGCCAGACTACGTCACCGCGCTGAATAACCTAGGTCATACCTACGAGCGCAAGCAGCTGATGCCTCAGGCACTAGAAACCTACGAAAAGTCTTTGGCCACTGAGCCCAAAAACGAAACTGCGAAGCGGCGGGCTGAGTCCTTGCGTAAGCGATTAGCGTAGAACACGCTCACATGGTTGATTTGCGCGATTCCACTAGAGCCGACTGGCTGAGGTTATTAACTCAGCATAGGGCGATCGCAATCATCAGAGCCTCATCGGTCGCCCAGGGCCTCTCGATGGCTAGCGCAGCTGCCGCTGGCGGATTTCGCCTAGTAGAAGTCACCTGGACAAATAACGCAAACCCAGCTGATATGGCACGGGCTATTCGATTAGCACTGCCAAACTGCACCGTAGGCGCGGGGTCAGTGCTCACACCGGCAGACTTACAAGGGGCGATCGCAGCCCGATCCCAGTTTTGCTTTTCGCCGCATACAGATCGCAAACTCATTGAGCAGGCAAATAAACAGGGCCTGCCGATGGTTGCCGGTGCAATGACCCCAACCGAAATCATCACAGCTTGGCGCGCCGGCGCAGCTGGCGTTAAAGTTTTTCCGATCTCAACCTTAGGCAACGCCACATACATCAGTAGATTGCAGGGGCCGCTAGGCCCTATTCCTCTCATCCCAACTGGTGGGGTGACGAGCGAAAGTGCGCCTGAGCTAATAGCGGCTGGAGCGATCGCAGTAGGCCTATCCACTGCCCTATTTCCCAAATCAGAGGTCGACAGCGGCGACTGGGCAGCTATCGAGGCAAGATCACGATACTTACTGGCACTATTGAAATAGTTAGTGCCATTAACTGCCAAGCTTAAAAGCTTCTACAAAGAGGCCGTAGATCATACCGAGCTTAAAGGCGTTGAGGGACTCGGCTAGGGTGGAGCGCGATCGCACTGGACCTAAGTCCACACCTGACTCTAGTCCTGACGGCAGCAGGGCATCGTCTAGCAAGCGCACATCTGTTGCACTAGGTTCTACAGTGCCTAGGCGATCACGTCCTCTTCCATCCACCCGACGCCTAGGCGCAAAGCGATAGTATATCCAGCTAATCACCTCAACAAAAATCACCAAAATAGCTGAAATGGTAACGTCTAGCTTGGCAGTTTGCCCTGCCGTAGCCGAAATAGCTGTTGCAAAAAAGTTACCAAACAGCAGACTCATCACAATCAAGGAAAGCCGTCGCCAGGGATTAAACACCCACTGCCTAAACTGTAGGGTGGCCTGAGTAAATAGCGTATTGAGCCTTGTCCTCTGCATGTGATTTTCGCTAAGACGAATATTTTTCTAGTCTAAAGTCTATTGGCCATTGTGCCGGCGAACCCGCGCTCTAACATGAGCTAGCGTCAGCTGGCAACTGCAAGTAATCATACGGACGCCATTGTAGGAAGTGTCACAGCTTTGAGCACGGATGCCAATCGCCGACGGCTACCATTTAAATATAAATACGGACTACAAAACCATCTATTCTCCTTTTTCTGCAAATTCGTCTCCTAATCTCCTAAGGGGTTCCATGCGACTTTCTCCTCTCTTTTTCTCACTACTCACGGTGCTCTCTATCGGGACGGCAGCCCAGGCCGAAACCATTCAAACACCCCTACCTTCTCCGCTAGAACTCACCGGTCGAACAGGTGGCAACGATAGCTCCGCCTGTGGCAACATCAATCGGTCTCAAGGAGAAACTATTCGCGTCAACGAACCCTTTGCTTCACTCAGCTTCGAGGTAAAAAGTGAGGGCGACTACACGCTGCTAATTACAGGAGCCGACGGCTTTAGAGAGTGTGTCTTTGCGCACAACTATGACGGTGGCGTTATTCAATCTCCTGGCCTGTTGGATCAAGGTGTGTACCGGATATTTGTAGGCGATCGCAGCGGCGAAAGCCACCCCTACACGTTATCTATCACCCAATAGTGCCTGCTTACTACTGACCCAGCGACTTCCAACAAATAACCTCTCGACCAAGGACGCATCAAATTGCGTCCTTTTTTATAGATATCGGTCTGATCAAACCTCAGCTTCTGGCAATCGCTGTACTTCTACATCAATAGTCGTTGCCGTATCCGAAACATCCACCACACTGGTTTGCGTATCAACCACCTGCACGTCAATCACGCCATCTGCAGAAACCCGCTCAAAGCCATCCTCGGTCGCCATCACCTCTGTGCCACAGCTAGGGCAAGGTATTTTCATTTTTTTTAGCCCGGTCAAAGGTTGATTACAAACCGGACAGCTACCTTCCACCAGGTTTCGCTTTACCCAGAACTGAAGTGCCCAAAATCCCAACACGGGTGCAAGTAATAAAAACAGTACCAGTGCAAAAATTGACTTGATAATGCCTGTAATGCCAATGGCACCTACCACCCAAAACGAAATCAATAAAAACACCCAGCAGCCCAGCTGAGGGAAACGACCTTGAAGTTGATTAAAGTTTTGGTTCACTGTGGCACTCTCCCGCGAGTCGTTAAACCCTTTTCAACCCAGCCAAACACTCAGCAGCAAAAAAAGGTTCAGATACGTGTTTCTTCTATCCTAATACGCCTTCCATCCCAGTATCTATAAGCTCACAGGCTGAACTAACTCATCTAAGCGTGCTACCAAAGCCGGCGCACTAAATTTTGATAGGGTTTGCTCTCGCAGCCAGGCACCGTTACATCGAGCATCTTCTCCGCGCAAAGCTTCTATGCAAGCTGCTGCCACTGCTGCTGGGTCCCGGTGGGGCACCTGCCACCCAACTCGCCCATCTTGTACAGGGTCTGCCGACCCATCATCGTCCCCCGCAATAACAGGCACCTCGCAGGCCATCGCTTCCAGGTACACGATACCAAACCCTTCCTTGGAGGGCATCACATACACATCTGCAAGCCGGTAGTGATCGACCAAGGCCTCGTCAGGAACAAACCCTGCAAACACCACCCGATCGGCAACGCCTAGATCGACCGCTAGCTGAACTAAACGAGGTTGGTCATTGCCTCTTCCTATAACTACGTATTTGACCGCTGGAAATGCTTGAGAAATTTCAGGCAGCGCACGGATCGTCACATCTACCCCTTTGTAAATATCGCCAGGCCACAGCCGAGCCACTGTCATAAGCACCCGTGCGCCATGCAGCTGATACTGATCGAGCAGAGCCGGTGGTGGTGGACTAGGTGTAAAAACGCCGCCGTCCACTACACAGGG
>JBHJIY010000216.1:0-45342 GCA_050042985.1 Phormidesmis sp.
GGCGGCGATAATTTCTATGGGTTTAGGCGCAGGTAACGCTTCGATAGCCGAAGCGGATGACTGTATAGGCAAGGGCATTGCTACTGCTAGATCAAACAACCAATAACCTTACCGCATTTAAGAAAGAATGAAATAGCCCTGATCTTACAACTGAGTGCTTACGCTATACAGTTTGGAACTGTATAGCGCTCAGTGTTGTTGTATCTACGCCCGAAAGTTCAGCCAAAACACTAGAAGAATCGGTGTCTATAATCTTATTTCCACTAAAGCTAAGTGAATCAAACTTGAGTGCACCCGATAGCACCAACCGATCCTGATGAGCGTTGAAGTCAACGATAGTATCAAGGCCCTCTCCGGCAGCGAGCACAAACGAATCTCTGCCAAGACCACCTCTAAGCGTATCTTTGCCCTTACCGCCAACGAGCGTATCTCGCCCTTTGCCGCCAACGAGCGTATCATCGCCACCCTCACCATCCAAGGTATCTGCCCCTTTACCACCCATTAGCCGATCGTCGCCAGAGCCACCGGTCAGCACATCTTTGGCAACACCGCCATTGAGGATATCGTTGCCGCTACCGCCGTCAAGTGAGTCATTGCCCTTAGAACCGCGCAAAGTGTCATCGCCGAGGCCACCGTGGAAGGTATCTCTACCATCGCCACCGTTGAGAACGTCGTTCCCGCGTCCACCGTTAAGCGCATCGTTACCTCTACCGCCGACGAGGCAGTCATCGCCATTTCGGCCATGAATAATATCGTCGCCATCGCCCCCTCGAATAGTCTCAGCATTGTTAGTGCCAAGGAGCGTGTCAGCGCCACGAGTTCCTCTAATGGTGTCACCTTTGTTGCCGCCGTTGCCACCGCCATCGGTAACGCCTGTGATGGTAACCGTCACAGGTGCAGTGTCTGTTTTACTGCCGTCGCTCACGGTGTAAGTAAAGCGAGCTGTAGCCGTTTCGCCTGCATCGAGCGAGTCAAACTGACCGTCGGGGTTGTAGACAACGTTATTGCCATTGAGCGAAACCGTGCCGGCCGTATTATTGCCATTCACCGCTGTAATCGTCAGGGCATCACCATCCGCATCGCTATCGTTGGCCAGTAGCGTACTGGTCGCAATTCTCAATGACGACGCTTCGTCTGTAGTCACTCTGTCATTCGCCGCGTTCGGAGCCCGGTTGGAATTGCCGCCACCATCTGGTCTTACGGTCACCTGGGTCGACTGGATCTGTGAGCCGCTATCGTCATCAGTTACAGAAAGTTCGATATTGACAACGCCGTCGTCGCTGTAGGTGTGGTCAACATCAAAGCTGACTCTACCTGTGTTGGTGTTGATATTAGTGATGGTGAGGACACTGCTGTCGGATCTGGAGTTGAGAGTGGTGCCGACGGTGAGAGATGCGATCGCACCTACATCAAAATTAGCAACATCGCCATCGTTCCAATTCACCCTAACGTCAAAGGTATCCAGGCTCCCTGGATCGGTATAGGTTCCTCTTAATGTCAGCTCACTATTTTCCGTGACATTGTTGGGCGCAGAGAGTGTCACCGCTGGTGTCACATTGTTGATTCTGATATTTGTGCGTTCAGAATCTTGATTCACGTTTGAACCGACGCCAGAAAACAAGTCCAACAGATCTTGGATATCTGTAAAACGCTCAGCATTAGCATCTAGCACTCGCAGCTGAGCTAGCTCAGAGCCACTACCCACACCAAAAGCGCGTAAGCTTTGACCCAGCACCCCCGTGATTTGCGTGCTTTCTTCCGCGCCACCGCTTCCTTGGTTGTTCGCTCCATCCGACAGAAAGACAACGCTCCCCTCACCTCTGCCGGTCCCAGCGGCCTCAACTGCTCCAATGGCAGCCTCCAAGCCCGCTTCAAAATTAGTTCCGCCACCACTAGAGAGTATATCTAAAACCTGATCAACATCTCGAACCCCATTGCCGTCTGCATCTGCGTTAGGTGTCGTAAATGTCTGAGTGCCTGCTGCGCTTGGGTCCAAATCCAACGCCACACCGTTTGAGGCGTAGGCCGCGATAGACACCTTCGAAATATCTCCTAATCCACGGTCAATCAAATCCTGGTTGAGCGCTTTGAAAGCAGCCACTTCTGCGGCCAAAATAGATTCGCCAGAGCCATCACCATTTACATCAATACCAGAAGGGTCGGAGGTACTCCCCGAAACATCTAAAACAAAAACAGCATCGGTGCCTGCAAGCACTTGCTCTCTTGCATCAATACGAATGTTATAAACATCAAAAGGAGTACGAGAGGGATCATCATCAAAATATTGATTCTCAAAATCAAATTGAATAACCCCATCACCCGCGACTTGGTCTGCGCCTGAGCCATCATCTCTCACAGACACTGAACTAACGGGCAACGGCGCAGACAAATCTCCAAAATCGATAGTTAAGCTAACCTCTCCGCCTGGAACATCCAGGCCAACGATACTACCAGTAATCGACACGAGTTCGCTTTCAGCGATAGGAGAGAGCGAGTCAAGTATTAGATCAAATATATTCATATCTGTTTGTAATTTTCGATTTAAGAGATATCAAGATGAGGAAAGCAACACTTTTCCTACTGGCCAATCGAAGAACTACTGCAACAACATTTCAACACACCACTGATAACAGCCACATAGGCTATTGATCAACAGAGACTCTAGCAAAAGCCAACCGCCGCAGAGTTAAAGATTGAAGCTAATGCTACGCAAAACCAGCAAGTCAGGCACGTAGATAAGAACGTACTACCAGTGACCTTACTTATCGCAAATTAGCAACTGATATCGCTTTATACCAAGCAATATCGATACCTTTATTAAAATTTCACAAACACACGCTTCCATGAAGTTGACATAAAGTTACGCACCTATTGTCCGGTTAAACATAGCCGTAAGCAGAGGCTAAAAAATGCTGAAGCATGCATGTAATACCGAAAGACTGACGTACTATCTAAAATGCACTATCTACAGGCACAACCAAGCTCTGTTCTTTAGTCTGTTTTTGGCTCTTTGCTCTGTTTATTATCAATAACAGTTTCTTGGATAGTCGTTATCGCGTCACCACGCAAACTTACTGTGCGGATTCAGCGGGTGCGCTCTCCCCCTGAGGAAAATCTTCACCCTCCGCAGAACTCGCACCTGCAACAACATCCTGAAGCGCATCCGCAAATCGCTGACCAATCACCCGATAGCTATCCGCAGTGAAATGAATACCATCCATCGGTAAATCCTTTGTCACAATCATCTGTGCATTGGGAATTTGTAGGCTTTGCTGCTGCTGCTGCACATCACTCCAGTTCGGCAGCCCTTCCAAGTCATCTGGGTCACCCAGCTGCGCATAGAGCAAAGGCACATCAGGATTACCAACATCTGAGCGGAAATTGAAAGCAAACGTTGCAAACTTTTCGGCCCAGGCAGCCGCATCTGGTCGCAAAGAAGGAAACTGCTTAGGATCGATTGCATCTGCCTCACCCTGAAAAAACAAAATTCCCTCCACAGTTCCCATCGGGGATGCTGCTCGGACTCGCTTCAGGCAAGAGCCGTACAAAGATGCATCGCTCGGACTTTTCTCCCAGTCAGTAATAGAAGCACCATTTCGAGCACAGGGAATCAGGCCAATAATCTGATTGTTGTTTTGCGCAATCAGCGCCTGAGCAAACGGAAAAGCCGGTCCATAGCCAGCCTCTTCATCTGCTGAGACCGTATCTACCTGATTGATTGCACTATCAATTGGTGGTTCAGCTACAGCCCAGCGATAGTCATTACCAAAAGTAAAAATATTCGCACTTTTCTGAATATCTGCTGGAATATCTGCCGCACCCACCATATTCGACTGGCCCACCAGCACATAGAGCTTCAAGCGCCCCTGAAGCCTCGGCGAAATCACGGGCTGGTTTAACTGCTCCTGCAAGCGTATGTTGGGCTCAGCCACGTACTGATATAGGCCTACCCTGCGCAGCAAATTAGCGCCACCTTTACTCACATCCAAATATTTCTGTAGCGCGATTCCTATCCCGGCACCGCAGATAAGCGTCAGACCAAAGGCGGTGAGTGTTCGAAGCGCAGGTTTCATAGCAGCAGAAGAAAAATAAGAACGCCAACACACAAACTAAGATTACAGATGAGCTTATAGAAAGCCGTAGCCACTGCACACTCGTAAATATACGAGCTAGGCTATACACAAGAAGCACATGGCTTTCTCATTATCTGTACGGCTTCATCTGTAAGGCTTCACTAGCTCAAAATCAATATCGCAGACTATGGCTCATCTAAAAGACCGTCGGACTCAAAACGTAGCCGGTGATTTTTATGTCGATAGCACCTGTATAGACTGTGACACCTGTCGCTGGCTATCTCCAGCCATCTACAGCCGCGAAGATGGCCAATCAGTCGTACATCACCAGCCTGCTAATGCCGCAGAGCGAGTAGCCGCACTAGAAGCTTTGCTCGCCTGCCCTACAGCGTCTATTGGCACCCAAGAAAAGCCAACCGACATTCAACAAGTTCAATCCCGTTTTCCACTCTCCATCGAAGGTAACGTCTACTACTGCGGCTATCACTCCCAAAAATCCTTCGGCGCAGCCGGCTACTTTATTCAAAGAAAAGCAGGTAACGTCCTAGTCGACTCGCCTAAGTTCACCCCACCGCTCGTAAAACGGCTAGAAGATATGGGCGGCGTCGACTACCTGTATCTCACCCATCGCGACGATGTCGCCGACCACGAAAAGTTTCACCAGCACTTTGGTGCCCAACGAATTCTTCACAAGGCAGATGTCTCAGCAGGTACCCAAGGCGTCGAAATCCAGCCCACTGGCACCGCACCCTTCATCCTTGATGACGACCTCATCATCATTCCACAGCCAGGTCACTCCGCTGGACATACCGTACTGCTATATGAAGGCAAATACCTTTTCACTGGCGATCACTTAGCGTGGTCAGCCAGGCTAGAGCAGCTATACGCCTTCCGCAACTTCTGCTGGGACTCATGGCCGCGTCAAATCGAGTCAATGAAAAAACTCAGCCAGTACACTAATGGCTACAAATTTGAGTGGGTATTACCAGGTCACGGTCGGCGATTCTTTGCGAAGAAAAGAGAGATGCAAAAACACATGCAAGCTTGCCTTGAGTGGATGAAGTCAGTTGATTAACTTTCTCTTGTGGCATTAGGACTCCTTGTGTTTACACTTCTATGAAACGTGACACCATTTTCTATACCTTTTTCCAAAGGTCTCCAACGCTTCTCTTCGATCTCATTCCAAATTCACCCAGCAATCCAGAAGGCTATCGCTTCGACTCTGTCGCGGTAAAAGAACCCAAGTTTGAGATAGATGGCGTCTTTTTACCGCCTGAAGGAGCGCTTGGTCCGGTGTACTTTTGCGAAGTACAAATGCAGACAGATGAGTTCCTATACGAGCGAATCTTCGCCGAAACGGCTCAGTACTTTTATCGCAATAGATCCCGATTCAATGATTGGCAAATCGTCATCATCTACCCAACAAGAAACAAAGAGCAGAAGGATATTTATCCTTACAGAGTCGCTTTAGCGGGCGAACAGGTGCATCGAATATACTTAGATGAGCTGGGTAACATTGAGCAATTGCCCTTGCGAGTTGGGCTGATGGTCCTAACCACTATTCAGGAAAAATCAGCGGTTACAGAAGCCAAAAAGCTGATCGCAAGAGCTCAAACAGAGACCTCATCAGAAGAAAGGCGTGCCATTATAGAGATGGTAGCAACCATTATCTGGTACAAGTTTGAGCAGCTTAGCCAAAGTGAAATCGAAGCCATGCTAGACATTCCTGTCAAAGAAACAAAGCTATACCAAGAAGGCCGCCAAGAAGGCCGCCAAGAAGGCCGCCAAGAAGGCCGCCAAGAAGGCCGCCAAGAGGGCCGCCAAGAAGGCCGCCAAGAGGGCGAAACAGTGGTTATCCTTCGACTTCTACACAAGCGGCTAGGCGACATCCCAGAAGAGGCTCGTGCCAAAATTTCAACACTATCGCTAGCCCAGCTAGAAGGCCTGAGCGATACACTTTTGGAATTTGCGACTGTGATGGATTTGCAAACTTGGTTGGACAAGACCTTGCTGTAGTGGCCTTACTTTATTTCCTACTTTGCTTCCATCCAGTTTTTGCCTGCTTGAGCTTCTACCTTTAGTGGCACAGCTAACTTCACTGCGTTTTCCATCGTCTGCTCAATCTTGGGCTGAAGGTCTTCCCACTCTTCTGGTGGCACTTCAAAGATGAGTTCGTCGTGCACTTGCAGCAGCATATTTGCTTGATAATCTTTCAACAATTTGTGCAAATGAATCATCGCGACTTTGATAATGTCCGCGCTAGAGCCCTGGATGGGTGCATTGGCCGCTGCCCTGAGTGAGGCTGCATCATAGCTATTAGTACGCAGTTTGCCGAGGTCTACTTCGCTGGGATCGCTACCTTTGAGAGCTTGTAGGCTGCGGGTGGTGAAGTTGAAATACCGGCGGCGGCCAGCGATGGTTTGGACATATCCGTTTGCGATCGCCTCTCTTTGCATCTGCTGCAAATACTCAAACACATTTGGATAGCGAGCATTAAACCTGTCAATAAAGCCCTTCGCCTCTAATCGGTGCACCCCCATCTCCCTAGCAAAACGCACGGCCCCCATGCCATAAATCACACCAAAGTTCACCACCTTCGCAATTCGCCGCTCGTCGGCAGAAATCTCCTCTTTCTCCTTATCAAATAGCAGCGTGGCCGTCAGCCGATGTACATCGTCATTTTCTGTATACGCCTTAATCAAAATCGGCTCTTCACTCAAGTGCGCCAAAATTCGCAGCTCTACCTGAGAATAGTCAGCAGACACCAGCTGCCAGCCTTCCTTCGGTAAAAAGGCACGGCGAATTTCACGGCTAAAGTCGGTGCGCGTCGGAATATTCTGCAAATTAGGATTGGCAGAAGACAATCGGCCCGTTACCGTCTGCGCCTGGTTAAAATCAGTATGAACTCGGTCCGTTGCCGGTCTTACCAGCTTCGGAATAGCATCTGTATAGGTCGACTTCAACTTGGCCAACGTTCGGTGTTCTGTCAGCAGCCGGATCACCGAATGATCGTCGTGCAGCTTCTCTAACACAGAGGCATCTGTAGAATAGCCCGTCTTGGTTCTCCTAGATTTTCTTTTATCGAGATTCAGAAAGTCAAAGAAAAGCACACTCAGCTGACTGGGAGAATGCAAGTTAAGCGCACCTTTATCCTTACGCTTAGGATTTGCTGCATCCAATGACTCAATCACCTCATGTAGCGTATCTTCTCCAATAGAGTCCAACGCTGACGTCTCCAACGCCTCTAAATCCGCTTCTAGCTTTTTAGAAAACTGCTTCAAATAAGGCTTATCTACCCGAATACCAATCGCTTCCATTTCAGAAAGCACAGGCTCAACCGGCACCTCGACCTCTTCAAATAATGCTTTCAGTTGGGCAACTTGGGATAACGCATCGGTCAGGAAAGGCACTATCCGATAAGTCACATGTACATCGCTACCACAATACTGAGCAACTCTGTCGATGGACACATCTGCAATCGTTTTACCCGCTTTGCTCTCTTTTTTAGAGACCAAGTCAGTAAAGCTCTCTGTTGGCAAGCTCAGATAGCGCAACGCCAAATCTGCAAGATTATGGCTGTTGTCTGGGTTTAGAACATAGCTGGCTAGCATCGTGTCATGAACAACACCGGTCAGAGCCACCCCCGCCCGGCGCAACACTAGCCTGTCGTACTTTGCATTCTGCAACGCCTTCGGATACTTCGCGTCTTCAAGAATAGGCTGCAAAGCTGAAATCACACTCTCCGCACTCAGCTGTTCGCCCATCACATGCCCAACCGGAACATAGGCCAGCTCTGCTGGGCCGTCGCCCCAACAGCAGCCAATTCCCACCAAGTCTGCTTCTAATGGGTCAATAGAGGTGGTCTCTGTGTCCCAAGCCACTGGCTTTTGCGCATCTGTTTGCGTTTTCAGCGTCGCAACCAGATGATTCATCTGCTGGGCTGTCGTCACTACCAGCGGCTGAATATCTATCGTAGTCAACCCTTGGCCACTGGCGGCCTCTGTTTCTTCAACCGTAAAAAACGCCGTTTCCTCGTCTTCAAAGTCATCCGGAACAGGCACAGCTTTGGGCCTAGGCTTATAGTCCGACTCACCGCCAAACGACGCCTGTAGCTTACTGAGTCGATTGACAAAGTGCTGGAGCTCTAGCCGCTTCAGCGCCGGAATCACGTCCTCAGGGTTAAACCCGTTTAGCTTGCAGGTTTCTAAATCTGTTTCCAACGGCACATCTCTTTTAATCGTTGCCAAAAACTTCGACTGCTCCGCATCGGCCTTGCCTGTTTCGAGCCGCTTCTTCATAGCGCCTTTGAGCTCTTCAATCGAGGCGTAAATGGTATCCAAGTCACCGTAGGTATCGAGCAGCTTCACCGCCGTCTTTTTCCCAATGCCCTTCACCCCAGGAATATTGTCAGAGGTATCCCCGCACAGCGCTTTGTAATCAATCACCTGGCAGGGCAAAATGGACAGCTTCTCATGCACTTCCGCATTGCCATACTCTTTGGTGGTACTGGTTTTACTGCCAAAGGTCGTGCTCAGATACATTATCTTAATATCTTCTTCAGGGTCGATCAGCTGAAAGAGATCCTGATCGCCGCTCAAAATCTTGACCCGGTAGCCCTTAGCCTTTGCGCGCACAGCCAAAGTCCCAATCATGTCATCGGCTTCGTAGCCAGACAAACAAAAAATCGGTAGCTGAAACGCTCCCAGCAATTCTTTGAGATTCTCAACGTCTTCGGTAAATTCTTCCGGCGTTTCAGCCCGCCCTGCCTTGTAAGTATCTGTTAGCTTGTGGCGAAATGTCGGTTCGGGCAGATCAAAGGTAATCGCTGCATAGTCTGGTTTTTGCGCCTCTAAGTTATCCATCAGAGACTTCAAAAAGCCAAAGCAAACGCTGGTGGGAATGCCGGTAGAGGTTCTCAGTCCGCCATCGCGACTGCGGGCAAACGCATAGTAAGAGCGAAAGGCCAGTGAATGACCATCCACTAGCATGACCAGGGGTTTATCGGCAGCATTATTAGGGGTCTGGTCAGCAGGCTTAGCAGCAGGAGAACTCAAAGCGACATCATCAGCAAACGACCCACTTATTATCAACTAGGTATGGGAAAACCGGCCAATAAAAAAACACCTAGATTAAACCAGGTGTCTTTGATCGATTTCTTTTATTGGTCTCTAGATTGTAGTGATGTTCAATCTCTCAATCAGGAGGAAGCTCGACTGCGTACTCCCATACAACAGCGAAAACAAGAATGCTGGTTTGGCGAGCGCGTGCTCTAGTTCAGCCAACTTGCAACCAGCAAGACAAACTTACCGGGCTTCTGAGCAATAGTGTATCAAGAATTACCGTTATTTAGTAATAAATCTTTACCACAGTCGACTTTTTTCGAGAAATCACTAGCCTGTATAGGCTGGCGCCATGCTCTCAAAGCTGCTCATACCTTTAAGATGCCCAAATCAACTCACCCTTTTTGTCCCCATAATTGACCCGTAATTGAGTAGAGGCATTGATAATTCTTGGAGTGAGCAGCGGTTTTTGCCCGATTGCTATAAATCTCTGCCAATATAGATAAGGCGTAATTAACCCTTCAAAGCTTTGCAGATTACTTTTTTAGGAACCAGCTCTGGCGTGCCTACTAGGTCACGCAACGTTTCCAGTGTGGCCCTACGTCTGCCACAGCGCGCCGAAGTTTGGCTATTCGACTGTGGCGAAGGCACCCAGCACCAGTTCTTAAGAAGTGACTTCAAATCTAGCCAAATTCGCCGCATTTTTGTCACCCACATGCACGGTGACCACATCTTTGGGCTACCCGGACTCCTCGCTAGCTGCGGTATGGCTGGCACTGGTCAGCAGCAAATCGATATCTACGGCCCCACAGAGCTAGGCAAATACCTCGAAGCCTGTCGGCGCTATTCCAAAACCCAGTCGTCTTACCCAATCAAGGTACATATCACGGAACCAGGCACCGTCTATGAAGACGACGACTATAAAGTTGTTTGCCAGCGACTCAAGCACCGCATCCCGGCCCACGGCTATCGCATCATCGAAAAAGACCGCACTGGCCATTTCGATGTAAAGCGAGCCGCTACTTTAGGCATTCCACCAGGTCCACTGTATGGACAGCTAAAGCGTGGCGAAGTGGTCACATTAGCGGACGGACGCAGGATCAACGGCGCAGACCTATGCGGTCCTACTATCGTTGGGCGTAAGTTGGCCTACTGCACCGACACCGTTTTCTGTGAAAGTGCCATTGAACTTGCCGAGCAAGCCGATGTGCTTATTCACGAAGCCACTTTTTCCCATCAGGACTCAGAGCTGGCCTATCAACGGATGCATTCCACCTCTACCATGGCGGCACAAGTAGCGCTTGCAGCCCAAGCCAAGCAGCTCATCATGACGCACTTTAGCCCGCGCTATGCACCGGGCAATACGCTTCAGCTTAGCGACCTGCTCGACGAAGCTAGGGCTATATTCCCAAACACGCTCATGGCCAAAGACTTTTTCACGTACGACATTAGTCGTCAAGGAGAAAAGAAAAAAGTACCCATTACGGCTTAACCGTCTGATTAGCCGTCTAACGGGCCTTCGGAAAAGCTAGAAGATAAACGCGCACTCATAGCACTCAGCTGACGCTGACTATCTACCGGCAAACGGGGTTTTGGCAGCTCTTCATTCGGCCAGCTAGGCAAATCGTTACAGGGACAAAGCACCGGCTCTAGCGCGACCTCGGGCGTAGGTACTAGCATGTCGCAGCGGGCACAGTTAATCACATCCCACTTGGATGACAGCAACTCATCAATCGTTTGATCGGTCCCTTCCAAGTGGCAGCCCTTGCCAGCAGTTTGGAGAATCTCTGTCCAGCACGCTTCGAATGCAGGGCTGAAGCGATCGCCTGCAATCACTGTCTCAGGTCGGTAGTGAGTACGACCATCATCGGTCACAACCTGCTTACCCAGCTGAAACCAGTAGGCCAAATAGTTCTTAACTTGTGTAGTGGTGGCCATGGTTTACTAAAAATTGTTCTGCTTTATATGCAGTTGATCCTAGCGCTTACCTTTCAAAGGCACTGGTTTTCGATTGGAACAATTAACAATTCTACGAAACACGCTTACATCATCAAATCTCTCTGTTCTTCTAGCGGCACTTCTTCTAGCAGCACTGGACTCAGAAGCTCGGCCCTGCTGAACTGACAGCTTCACCCAGGGTCGATATGTTTATGGCATAGCCACTCGTTACCAAATAGACATCGGTTGCGACTTCGCCGACCGCCCGGCTAAGGGTTCCCAAGCGATCGCGAAACCGCCGACCCAGCTCATAGGCAGGCACTACGCCCCATCCAGTTTCCTCTGCTACCAAAATGACAGTGGCTGAAGTATTCGTCAAAGCCTGTATGAGCGATTGCTGAGTGAGCAACCATTGAGGATCACCTTGCTCAATTAAGTTGGCAAGCCAAGTGCCCAGAGAATCGATGAGAAGACAGTGCGTTGAATGATGCTGTGCGATCGCCTCGACAAGTGCCACCGGCACTTCTTGCAGCTGCCAGCTCTCTGGCCGCCGCTGCTGATGCTGTTCTATCCGCTGAGTCCACTCCGCATCGTTTGGATTGATTTGCGCGGTAGCAATATACACAACGCGCTGATTGCGCTGGGTCGCCAAGCGTTCGGCCAGCTGCTCAGCCCACTCACTTTTACCAGAGCGGCTAGGCCCCGTCACCAAAAGACATACCATAAAATTAATACTGTATAGGCTCAGCCGCTCACGCAGTCAGCCAGAAGAGCAGCCAGAAGGCACCAAGCTAAGACCCAAAGCTTGTGGTACAGTAAAAAACTGTAGGTTTGTCCTAATTAAGGGATCGTAATGGAGGTTTTCGTTTGGAGTCTGTAGAGAACGCGGCGGCTACTACGCCTGAATCGGATGCCCGATTCATATTGAAAGTACTTTGGTTGGATAAAGACGTCGCCCTGGCGGTAGATCAGGTAGTGGGCAAAGGCACTAGCCCGCTAACGTCTTATTTCTTTTGGCCCCGCAACGATGCATGGGAACAATTGAAAACTGAGATTGAGTCCAAATCTTGGATCACAGATGAAGAGAGCGTTGAGCTACTCAACAAGGCCACTGAGATTATTAACTATTGGCAGGAAGAAGGTAAGACCAAGCCAATGAGTGAAGCGCAAAGCAAGTTCCCTGAAGTTGCTTTTACCGGTAGCTCATGATCGGATAGCTTTTGCTGTTTACACATAAGACAGCAGCTTAGTTGCTGTTTGGTAGATTTTTTAAAAGCTGTGGATGCGATCGCATCCACAGCTTTTATCCTTTAAATGCAGATTCTGCTCACTTCTAATCACTGTGGCGTCCGTCCGTCTCAAGCAGCCAAAACTGATCTATAGCGTCTGTAGAGTTGCTTAGGACACAATTGTTGGCTACAACCGTTACGTAGCAACGGGCAACTCTACGAGCAAAGTAAGAAAGCATCCTTACTTTGCTATAACTCTCTGATCCACAAAGACATCAGACGCACCCCATATCTATCAACTGAGGGCATCTCTCCTTAGAGATATTGAAGAAAAGTTAATTTATGTTACGTTAAGTCAACAAATTCAAAGAGAGCTAGTTAAGAACCAGCGCCCTTTCATAGCCAGCAGCTGAGTATGCCTAGTCAAATGGATTGTACATATCGCTTAGTCTCCAGCAGCCAATAACTGTAGTCACTACAGATGCAGCGAACTAAGCGGCCTAAGAATAGTTGGGTTGGCTACCTAGCTTTTCACTTGCCGTACTTAACAAACCCAAAAATATTAATGCCATACACCTTAGAAACTGCGCGCAATATCTTCCCTAGCACCCGCTCTGCCGACGATATCCCAGCAACAACAGCTAGGTTCAACCAGCTAACCGCAGAAGACCAGCTTGCACTCATCTGGTTTGCTTACCTTGAAATGGGTAAGGGCATCACGATTGCAGCTCCCGGTGCTACAAACATGCAGTTTGCAGAACTTACGCTAAACAAAATCAAAGGCATGTCGCCGCTGGAGCAGTCACAGGCGATGTGCGACCTGGCCAACCGAGCTGATACAGAAGTCTCACGCACCTACGCAACCTGGACACCCAACCTCAAGCTTGGTTTCTGGTACCAGCTGGGTGAAATGATGGCGCAAGGCTTAGTTGCTCCCATCCCCGAAGGATACAAGCTCTCTGCCAACGCCAACGCCGTCTTGCAATCTATCCGCAACCTAGAGCCCGGCCAACAAATCAGCGTCCTGCGCAACTGTGTTGTAGACATGGGGTACGACCCTAGCAAAATCAGCGGCTATCAGCGCGTTTCTGAACCTGTGACTGCGCCAAAATCGATTGAACAGCGGACTCAGGTCTCCATCGAAGGTGTCACTAACGACACCGTATCGAAGTACATGAACAACCTGAACGCCAACGACTTTGACGCTCTCATCGAGCTATTTGCAGCGGACGGTGCTTTGCAGCCTCCCTTCAGAAAGCCTATTGTCGGCAAAGAAGCCATTCTCAAGTTCTTTAAAGAAGAATGCCAGAACTTAAACCTGATTCCTGAGCGCGGCACAGAAGAGTCTCCAGAAGATGGCTACACACCTATTAAAGTAACAGGCAAATGCCAGACACCTTGGTTTGGCGCAGCTGTTGGCATGAACATTGCCTGGCGCTTTTTGCTCAATCCTGATGGCAAAATCTTCTTTGTTGCCATTGACCTACTCGCTTCCCCGAAAGAGCTGCTGAACCTTATCCGCTAATCACGGGTCTTCTCATTGTAGGCAACAACAATCCCATCTTCTTGACCTTTCGGTATCGAGAGCTAGCGAGGAAGATGGGATTAGTGTCAGCAGAACAAACGCTACGTGGCTGACACTGCGACAAAACAAACAGATCAACTTTCTTTTTCAATAACAATGCAACAGACTGATATTCAATGGAGTAGCGAGGACAAACAGGTTGCCTTAGCCGCTATCAAAAAGGCATACAACCAAGAAGTTGAAAAGCTGATCAAAACTATCAGAGAGAATGCAAGTGCCGTCTCAAAGCTAGATGAAGTTTGGCAGCTGCACGACTACTTGAGTGCCAAGCGCCACGAACTCGATGGCAGATACGATGAGCGAGAGTCTTTTCTGATGTTCACACTCTCTCAGCTCATCAAAGATGGTTTGCTAGATATGTCGGAGATAGCTCAGCTAGACGCGGCAAAGAAAGCCAAGGTTAGAGTGCTCTCACGAATGTAGGTAAAAGGTCGCTTATTGAGTTCCTGTAGAAGGGCTATACCATCACTACTCAGCAAAGAACTGAGATAGTGTTATCAATACTCGCTTTTGAGTAGCAGCATCAATTCCTCCCAGTTTCTTAATCAACCTCGTTTTATCGACTACGCGTATCTGGTCTAAAACTATCTGACCGGGTTTTCCTTGAAACTCGCACTGAACACGAGTCGGATACTCGTATCCACCTGATGTCATAGGTGCAACAATAACAGTCCCAATATATCTGTTCGCAACATCTGGAGAAATGACTAGGCAAGGTCTCGTCTTTTTAATTTCGCTACCGATAGTTGGCTCTAGAGCAACTAAAAAGACCTCAAACCGCCTAACTACCACTCCCATTCGGTCTTATCCCATTCGGTCTCTATCGGCTCATCTAAAAGCTGATCGTCACCGCGCACTGACATTTTTATAAAAGCGTCTTCCCAACCCACTCTTACTGTTGATGCAGGGCGAATTCTTAACTCACTATCGATGAGTTCCAGCTCTACTTCTGAGCTAAGTCCACACTGTTCTATTAGCACTTTAGGAATCCTAATGCCCTGCGAGTTTCCAATCTTGATGAGCTTTGTTTTAATAGCACCACCCCCAATTGTCATGTCACGTACCCAAGCTGTGTAAATCGAAGTAATTACATTGTACCTACTTTTCGCAGAAAACAAAAAATCGCTATGGGTTTGCTGCTAGCAATAAACTCATAGCGATTTGAAATATACCGATAAAGAGGCGATTAGATTTTGCCACCTGCAGCCTGCAAGCGAGCACGCGCCTTCTTCAAGGCTTGATTTGCTTGAATCACGGCTTGACGATCGTCAGCAGAAACACTGTCTGATTTTTCCTGGGCAGCTTCATAAGCTTTTTCAGCTTCGCTTTGATCAATACTATCGCCACGTTCTGCGCCATTCACAAGGATAGTGACTTCGTCCTCATCGACTTCAGCAAAGCCACCCATCAGTGCGATCGCAGTCCATTCTTTGCTGCCTTCTGTAGAGCGCACACGCAATACACCCGTATCCAGCGCTGTCAGCAGCGGTGCGTGACCACCCAAAATACCAAGCTGGCCAGTAGTACTGGGCAAAATGACCTCTTCAGCTTCGTCATCCCAAACTGTTCTATCAGGCGCAACAACGCGCACGACTAAAGACATAGCTCTCTCGAAATAATGTTGTTTGTTGGTTCCCCTTATGAAGGAGAACCGCAAGGGAGGGGTCTTCGACGTATCACGTCACACACCGAGACCCCTCCGTTGGTTCCCTTTCATAAGGGGAACCGGAGCGCAGCGTAAGAGAAACAGACGCTTACTTAGCAGCGTCAGCTTTCATTTTCTCAGCAGCCTCAAGCACTTCCTCAATGCCACCCTTCAAGTAAAAGGCCTGCTCAGGAATGTCGTCAAGCTCGCCCGCCAAAATCATATTGAAACCTTTGATGGTTTCTTCTAGCGTGACGTACTTGCCCTTCATGCCGGTAAAGATTTCTGCAACAAAGAAAGGCTGAGAAAGGAACTTCTCAATCTTTCGAGCGCGAGCTACCACCTGGCGGTCTTCTTCAGAAAGCTCGTCAAGGCCCAGAATTGCAATGATGTCCTGCAATTCCTTGTAGCGCTGTAGCGTGGACTGCACGGCACGCGCTGTAGCGTAGTGCTCATCACCAACGATATCTGCTTGAAGCATTGTCGAAGTCGACGCAAGCGGGTCAACCGCTGGATAAATACCCTTGGAAGCCAACGCACGAGACAACGTAGTCGTTGCGTCTAGGTGAGCAAACGTGGTTGCAGGCGCGGGGTCTGTCAGGTCGTCTGCAGGAACGTAAACAGCCTGAATAGAGGTAATGGAGCCTTCAGTCGTCGACGCAATTCGCTCTTGCAAGTCGCCCATGTCTGTCCCTAGCGTAGGCTGGTAACCTACCGCAGAAGGCATACGACCGAGAAGTGCAGATACTTCGGAACCGGCCTGTACAAAGCGGAAGATGTTGTCTACAAACAGAAGAACGTCTTGCTTGTTTACATCGCGGAAGTACTCAGCCATGGTGAGTGCAGATAGCGCCACACGCATACGAGCACCAGGCGGCTCGTTCATCTGGCCATACACTAGGGCTACTTTCGACTGGCTAAGGTCATCTGCGTTGATTACGCCAGACTCAATAAATTCGTTGTAGAGGTCGTTACCTTCGCGAGTGCGCTCACCCACACCGCCAAATACAGATACACCGCTGTGTTCTTTTGCGATGTTGTTGATAAGTTCTTGAATCAGAACCGTTTTACCTACACCCGCACCACCAAAGAGGCCAACTTTACCGCCTCGTCTGTAGGGTGCAAGCAGGTCTACTACTTTAATACCGGTTTCAAATACCGCAGGCTTGGTCTGCAAGTCGACAAACTTAGGCGCAGGGCGGTGAATGGGCAATGTGCTTTCTGCATTTACAGGGCCCTGCTCATCTACAGGTTCGCCTAGCACGTTAAAGATACGGCCCAGCGTTGATTGACCAACAGGCACGTTAATAGGTGCACCTAAGTCCTCTGCTTTCATGCCGCGCACGAGGCCATCGGTAGAACTCATCGATACTGCGCGAACTTGAGAGTCACCCAGTAGCTGCTGCACTTCGCAAGTTACTGCAACGTCCTGTCCAGCAGGGTTAGTACCGGTGATCTTAATTGCGTTATAAATTTTGGGAAGTTCACCGTCGGGGAACTTAACGTCTAAAACTGGGCCAATAACCTGTGTAATATAGCCCGTGCTTGTCTTCTCTGCGGTGGAGACCATTCGGAGCGCCTTTCCTAACGTTTTAGCTGAATACTGCGCCTGATCGATTTAGTTAAAAAGCAGCTAAAGACAAAGGTGACTAAAGCAAATATGACTTATTAATAAGATCGACTCGCGCCATGTTTAAGATTATCACTAGATGCAGCAGCTTTAAAAATTATGAAGAATGAATGATTCGCGGTGAGTTCAACTGAGCGAACCGAGCCAACACACTTCATGTATCGCCCGCCACACTGGTGATGGCGAAGCCTCTTCAAAGGAGGATTGCAGCTGTGAACAGGAAGGGTTCGCCTCTAGTTCGGTAACCCGCACCGCCGCGCGTATTGCTATTGATTGACCAAATTCGATAAATTAGCACTCGACAGCTGAGAGTGCTAACTCTTGCTATAGCCCTGCAAAGCTTACCGTTGAAAGGTCTTTTAATCTGGAATGCATTTTCTAGACAGCGGACTAGAAGCTTGAGTTTGCTGGGCTTTAATCGTGCCAGGAGAAGGATTCTCCACTATTGGCATGGGCACATCAATTATTAGTTTCGATTCATAGCGGAGACGTCATCATGGCAGCTATCTCTTTAGGTAACTCAACTCTCAAGCCCTTGGGCGATCGCGTATTTCTAAAAGTCAGCAAGTCCGCAGAGCAAACTGCTGGCGGCATTATTTTGCCTGATGCAGCCAAAGAAAAGCCTCAGGTTGGCGAAATCACAGCCGTAGGCCCTGGTAAGTACGACGAAAGCGGCAAGCGCCAGACAATGGATGTCAGCGTTGGCGACAAGGTTTTGTACTCCAAGTACGCTGGCACCGAAATCAAGCTGGGCGACGAAGATTACATTTTGCTTTCTGAGAAGGACATTCTAGCGACCGTTTCATAGCAGCTAGTTTTTTCTTAAGTACATCGAACACCGAACACACCACCGATACGACCTATGGCAAAACGCATTATCTACAACGAAAATGCCCGCCGCGCATTAGAGCGCGGTATGGACATTTTGGCTGAAGCGGTTGCAGTAACCCTCGGCCCAAAAGGACGCAACGTCGTTCTTGAAAAGAAATTTGGCTCTCCGCAAATCGTCAATGACGGTGTGACAATTGCCAAAGAAATTGAGCTTGAAGACAACGTTGAGAACACAGGCGTTTCTTTGATTCGTCAGGCAGCGTCGAAAACTAACGACTCTGCGGGTGACGGCACAACAACTGCGACTGTATTAGCGCACGCGATTGTGAAAGAAGGTTTGCGCAACGTTGCGGCTGGTGCGAATGCGATCGCACTAAAACGCGGCATCGACAAAGCTACCTCCTACCTCGTAGAGCAGATTGCGGGTCAAGCAGTTCCTGTAGGCGATTCCAACGCTATCTCTCAGGTTGGCTCCATCTCTGCGGGCAACGATCCTGAAGTGGGCAAAATGATTGCCGACGCCATGGAGAAAGTAGGCCGCGAAGGCGTTATCTCCTTGGAAGAAGGCAAGTCGATGTTCACCGAACTCGAAATCACCGAAGGGATGCGCTTCGATAAGGGCTACATCTCCCCTTACTTCGTCACCGACGCTGAGCGCATGGAAGCGTCCTTCGATGAGCCTCAAATCCTCATCACCGACAAGAAAATTGCGCTTGTACAGGACTTGGTTCCCGTACTTGAGCAGGTCGCTCGTGGCGGTCGTCCTCTGCTCATCATCTCTGAAGATATTGAGAAAGAAGCACTCGCAACGTTGGTGGTAAACCGCTTGCGTGGCATTTTGAACGTTGCCGCTGTGAAAGCACCTGGCTTTGGCGATCGCCGCAAAGCGATGCTCGAAGACATCGCTACGCTCACAGGTGGCACTCTCATCACTGAAGATGCTGGCCTCAAGCTTGACGCTGTAACGCTCGACCAGCTCGGTTCTGCGCGCCGTGTCACCATCACCAAAGACAGCACAACGCTAGTAGCAGAAGGCAACGAAGCCGCTGTGAAGTCTCGCTGTGACCAAATTCGTCGCCAAATCGATGAGTCTGACTCTAGCTACGACAAAGAGAAGCTGCAAGAGCGCCTAGCTAAGCTCTCTGGTGGTGTCGCCGTCATCAAAGTTGGCGCAGCAACTGAAACTGAGATGAAGGACCGTAAGCTTCGCCTCGAAGATGCGATCAACGCGACTAAAGCAGCCGTTGAAGAAGGCATCGTTCCTGGTGGTGGTACAACCTTGGCGCACCTTGCGCCTGGTTTAGACACCTGGGCAAACTCTAATCTCGAAGGTGAAGAGCTAGTGGGTGCAACCATTGTGATGCGCGCCTTGACTTCACCGCTGAAGCGGATTGCTGAGAACGCCGGTCAGAACGGCGCAGTGATCGCAGAGCGCGTGAAAGAAAAAGATGCCAGCATGGGCTACAACGCAGCGGAGAATTCCTTCGTGAATATGCTTGAAGCCGGTATCGTTGACCCTGCGAAGGTGACACGTTCTGCATTGCAAAATGCAGCGTCCATTGCAGCGATGGTGCTCACGACTGAGTGCATCGTGGTCGATAAGCCTGAAGATGACAAAGCGGGTGCGCCAGGCGGCGGCATGGGTGACTTCGATTACTAAGTTCTGATCGCACCCTAAATCAAAAAAAAGGACAGTCTACCTACAGGTGGGCTGTCCTTTTTGATGTCAGCTGCTAGGTTAATATCAGCTCCGCTTATTGCGAAAATCTCATGACACCTGATGATGTGACCGCCGCACTCACCACTACATTCGGCGATGCCGCCAAGTTCTCACCGCCCGATGCTTGGCAAGTAGAAGCGGAAGAGATGCGCCTGCTGGTAATTTCGAGCGCCCCTTGGCTGCGAATCATGACGCCGATTGTACCAATTGTAGAGGCGCAATCTTTTATCAATCAAATGATGGAGGCGAACTTTGCGCAAACGAACGAGGCGCGCTACGCCTTTTATCAAAATATTGTTTGGGCGCTGGTACAGTACGACTTTGAGAGCTTGACACTGGAGCTGTTTGAAAGAGCGATCGCACAGCTCACTCTCCTAAAATCTCAAGGCGTCGAAGTCTTCTTCAATCGCCTGATGGAAGGACAAATCACCCAAATCATCACAGCCGCGAAAATGCAAGGCCAGTCGCTAGAAGACACAATGAAAACGCTAGATCGACTCTACTCCGAGGGCGTGATGGGCGACATGGGAGAGTCACAATACCAGCAGCAGGCCATGACCGCTTGGCGCAATCAGCTAGAAAGGCTGTGGCCCACCATTAACGTAGAAGAGGCCAATCGCTAATGACGACAGCAGCAGAAACGACTGACCGTATTATTGAACAGTTAAAGGCAGACTACGCCCGCTTTCCAAAGGAGCAAACCTATAGTCTCTACGCCGAAAACGTTCAGTTCAAAGACCCGATGAACGCTTTCTCCGGGGTTGAAAAGTATCAGAAGATGATCGAGTTTCTCTCACGCTTCTTTAGCGACATTCAGATGGAATTGCACAATATAGAGCAGACAACACCATCGCTGATTACAACCCAGTGGACCTTGAATATGACTGTGCCTGCGCCGTGGTCACCACGCCTGTCAATTCCAGGACGCAGCGAGCTAGCGGTTAACTCACAAGAACGAATTAATTCCCATGTGGATTATTGGGACTGTTCGCGCTGGGCAGTGTTGAAGCAGGTGTTTCAGCCATAGAAAAACTATCGTGACTGCCAATTGCTTTCAAGATTTGAGCGTACTGAAAGTCGTGGACGATTCTATGCAATGTCTCTGCAAGGGCTTTGTCTTCGGTGGAAATTTTTTCTACGATTTGTAAAATCTCATCCCAGTGTAGGCGAAGCACGGCTGCCTCCAAATCAGTTAATAGCTGAGGCGATAAACCATCGAAGGCGGTCGCATCTAAGCATGGAGTTGCTTGGGTAGTACCAGCTGCATCTTCGACATCATTGGTGTAGCGATAGCGCAAATCTAGCTGCTGGGCCATACAGTCAAAAATGTCGGTTGCCTGGAAGGGTTTGGATAGGAAGGCATCGCAGCCTGCGGCGATCGCATTCGCCTTTTCCCTTACAAAACTAGTCGCAGACAACGCCACAATCTTGGGCCCAACAGAATTATCTGAGCTGGCCACAGTCATCTTGCGGATCTGCTTAGTGGCTTCTATGCCATCCATTACAGGCATTCGTAAGTCCATCCAAATGAAGTCAGGCTGCCAATCACAAGCGAGCTCGACGGCGGCTTGCCCATTATTTGCAGTTTTCATCTCTAGCCCTAGTGGTTCTAGCAACTTGAGCAACAGCTGACGATTTTCAAGTCTGTCATCTACCACCAAAACCTTATAGCTAGGCTGACCAAGCGCGAGGCCGACAATGTCGCGTTCTGGCAACACCCTATCAGCAGTCGGCGCTGTGCTTTCGTGGGCTTCAATCGTGAACGTCGCGACCGTCCCGGCTGCATCATCTGTTCTATTTTGAAGGTGGATTTGGCCCCCCATCATTTGTACAAACTCACGACAAATAGAAAGACCTAAGCCTGTTCCCTCTTGAGACTCTCGCCCAGATTGACTCTGCATAAACGGTTCAAATATTTTCTCGTAATCGACTGGGTCGATACCAGAGCCCGTGTCAGCAACTGCAAATTGTAGATTGAGTATGTGATCTGGTGGTGGTGGTGCAGTGACTTGTGCAGATAGCGTAATGCTGCCGTGAGAAGTGAATTTGATGCTGTTATTGAGTAGATTAATCAGGACTTGTTTGAGCTTGCCTGGGTCAGCGTAAATGTACCGAGGCAGAGTATCGGGACGATCTAGCACAAGCTGCAGCTGCTTTTTCTCAGCGCTGAGATTGAACATGCCATAGAGATCGTGAAGCATACTGTGCAAGTCAAAGTCGACGGGGTTCAAGGTTGTGCGCCCGGCCTCTATCTTTGACATGTCCAAGACATTGTTGATGAGGGTTAGTAAGTGCTCGCCACTGTGGTTGATGATTTGCACATCTTCCCGATGATGGTCCGAGAGATGGGGGCTGTGCTGCATAATTTGTGCAAAGCCCAGAATGGCATTGAGGGGCGATCGCAGCTCGTGGCTCATATTGGCCAAAAACTCACTCTTCGCTCGGTTTGCTACTTCAGCCGTTTCTTTTGCCTGAATCAAATCCAGCTCTGCCTCGTGCTTTTGCTTAGCCAGTGCGATCATCTCACCAACACGCCGTACCAGCTCCACTTCTGTATCTGTCCAAGTTTTGGGCTCACGAACAGTATCGAGCCCAACAAAACCAATAGACCGAGCAGAGCAGGTCATAGAAACGTCTAGCAATGACTGAATATTGTGGCTTTTTAAAATGGTGCGAGCGGAGGCGGCCTCAGGCGGAATGTCATCTAGCGACAAGAACTGGAGCGCATGGCAGCTTAGCATCTGCTGATAAATCCAGGTGTAGGTGTTGCGGTCTAGCGGCTGAGCGCTCTCAACGTAGGCCGC
This sequence comes from Phormidesmis sp., assembly GCA_050042985.1. GTDB lineage: Bacteria > Cyanobacteriota > Cyanobacteriia > Phormidesmidales > Phormidesmidaceae > Phormidesmis. The sequence goes on from JBHJIY010000216.1 coordinate 22,516, forward strand.
AACCTCTGGATGGCCCCAGGCATGAGTCAGCGAAAACTGATGCTGCTCGTCAAATTCAAAGACACGGGCATGATCACTCCCAGTGAATCGACCGAGTCTTTCTAGGGCAAATTCAATGGCTATATCGAGCTGTTCTTCTAGCAGTGATCGCGATATTTCGCCCAGCAGGCTATCGACTTCGCTGCGATATTTTCGGGCGACTTCAGCTTCTTTGAGTGAAGTTATATCAAAGACAACGCCGTCGATATAGAGCATTTTTCCAGCACTATCAAAAACGCCTCTACCTTTATCATAAAGCCAGCGAATACCGCCATCTGCATTCCGGATACGATACTCCAAAACATATGGAGCACGCTGGTCAAGCGCAACCATAACAATCTTCAATATTCTCTCTATATCTTCGGGTAGAACAAGGTCGATATAGGCCCTAACTCGATTTTGAAAGAAGTCTTCTGCGGGGTAACCAGAGAGGTCTGCAATAGAATCACTAATAAACTCCATCACCCAAGCTGTATCCTGACGTTCTGCATCGTAACGGCAGCGGTAGGTAGTCCCTGGAATGTTGGCAATGAGGTTGCGCAGTGTAGATTCGCTGCGGGGGCGATCGCGCACTTCCTGCTCTAACGCCTGTGTTCGCTGATGAACTTTCTCTTCCAACGAATTAGAATAGTCTTTGATTTTGGCATAAGACACTGCTAGCTCGCGGCCCATTTGGTTAAAGGCGTTCGCCGTGACATCTAGCTCTTGAATGAACGACCCGGAAACCTGCTGACTCAAGTTGCCATCGGCAATAGCCTGGCTCGCTAAGCTCAGCCGCTTCATCGCTCTATTCACGCGCTGGGCAATCACCATCAGCAACAACAACACACCGCCCACCAGCACTAGCGATAGCAAGAGCCTCATCTTGCTGTTTTCTTGAATAGGACCCAAAAAGTCTGATTCTGGTACCACTACCACCACTAGCCAATCTAGACCGTAGTTATCCTGGTAGGGTCTGACCTGTAGCAGCTGACGCTTGCCGTCAATCTCAAACAGCAGCGGTTCAGTGTTATTGATATTTTCAAAATCTCTAAACTGCGCCTGTAAAAATTTGCCAGTTTCTTTAATCAGCGTGTTGCTTGTATCGTCAAAGCTCAGCAGCTCAGTTCTCTCTACAGACACTTCTTCTACATACGAACTAGCCAACAGTTGCCCGGTTTTATCGAGAATAAATGCCTCACCGCCTTCGCTAATCTTCAAGCGGCTGAGGTAGCTACTAATAGCTTCTAGCGTAAAATCCGCACCAATCACACCAATTAACGTTTTATCAGTATCCTCCGCTAGAACAAAGTCTTCTTCCTCATCCGTTTGCGAACCAAACTCGCTGTAGTAGGGCACCACAAAGGTCATGCCAATCGCCTCAATAAGCCGATCTTGAGCACTCCGAGCACTGGTGTTCACAAAAAACTGATAGGGCTCTGTCCAAGTGGGCTCACCAGCAGCGACGGCTGTTTTATACCAGGGACGAATTCTCGCATCAAATCGCTGAGTCTCCTGTTCAAAGACGTAGTCATCACCAGGAATCAAGTCATGACGCTCCACCCTTTCTAACTGCTGACCATCGCGAAAGGAGACTTGGTCTGGCAGAGTAGGCCGCCGCTGTAGATTGACAAAGTCTCCCTGCTGGTTGCCAAAGAAAATGATCGTCAGATCTTCTAGAAATTGGCTTTGGTCAGCCATATAGGTTTTCCAGCCTCTGATGCTGTCAGGGTCTAGGTCACCCCGACGCATCGCCCGAGCGATTCGAAAAGTCGCTATCTCTGGCGCCACACTCAAATTAGCAATCCGTTCTGTAATGCGATCGCCCACCTCATCTTGCAATTGCCGTACTAGCTCTTCTACCGCTTTCTGTTCTTGCTTCCAGCCCAAGTACTCCACAACTGCGCCCGTCAGCAGCAAAGGCAACACAAAAGACACCAGCAGCGTTTGCAGCAGAGTAGGTTTACTGAAGGGAGATTTTCTTCCGATCTTCTTGCCCCTACTTTTGACTCTAGGGAGAAAGCGCATACATCACACCACCACCGCTACGGTGCAAAATAATGAATATGTACAGTCTAAAAGACCTCTGACGAGATAGGGGATGATTTTTGGCAGATTGGCCCTACAGTGTTCGCATCGATCAAGGTATGTACCCGCCAAGCTTCGCTGGTGTGAGGCTCGTCGCTGCGGTGGTGGCCACCTCTGCTTTCGGTGCGAAAGGCGGCGCTTTTGAGGATGAGCGCTGCGATCGCAAATAAATTCCCCACCTCGCCCCACAGCCGCACATCGTCTGCAGTCACTGCCTCTGGCAACGAAACGACTTCACCGGGATGAAGAGTCAGGGCTTTGGAAACAGAGAGCTGTTGAAACTGCTTTTGCCAGGCTGTTACCTGTGCGATCGCCCGATCCATTCGCACCTGGTCGCGGCTAATGCCCGCATTGTTCCAAATCAGCTGTGGCAGCGCTTCACGCCAACCTTTCAGTTGCACCAGCCAATCGTCATCGAGAGTCGGCAGTTCCATGGTCGTACTCGCCACATGGGCCACCGCTTCAGCCAGCACCAACGACTTCAGCTGCGCGCCATACACCAAGCATTCCAACAGCGAATTGCTCGCCAGCCGATTCGCGCCATGCACACCCGTACTCGCATTTTCGCCCACCGCATACAAGTGCCTAATCGTGGTTTCGCTCCTCAACCCGGCTGTGATGCCACCCATCCAATAGTGCGCAGCTGGAGAAACCGGAATCGACTGATTGAACAAATCTATATCCCACCGTTTACAAACTCGGATGATGTTGGGAAAGCGATACTGAATTCGCTCAGGATCTATCGGACTCAAGTCAAGGTAAACCACTTCTGAATCAGCATCCTTTTGCAAATGCGAGAAGATAGCCCTACTCACCACATCGCGAGGGGCCAGCTCACCATCGGGATGATAGTCAAAGGCAAAACGGCGACCTTGCTTATCTAGCAAGTGCGCGCCTTCTCCCCGCACCGCCTCACTAATCAGAAAACGAGGCGCACCCGGCACAGTCAGCGCAGTAGGGTGAAACTGAAAAAACTCCAAATCTCGCAGTTCAGCGCCCGCTCGCCAGGCCATCGCCAATCCATCTCCCGTACTGGCCGATGGATTGGTGGTTTGCGCGTACACCTGTCCGCCACCGCCCGTTGCCAGCACTACCGCTCGCGAAGGAATCCACTGAATCTGCGCGCGGCCATCCATCCGCGCCTGCGAAAGGCAAGCCCCCTTACAGGCACCGTCTTCTACCCAAAGGTCGAGCACAAAAGTTTGATTAAAAACGGTAATATTCGCCTGCTCTAGCACCCTTTGCGCCAGAGTCGACACAATCGCGTGCCCCGTGGTGTCTGCCGCGTGCAGGACTCGCTTACGAGAGTGAGCCGCCTCTAGCGTCATCGATAGCTGCTGACCGGCACGATCAAAGGCAACCCCAAGATCAACAAGCGAATCAATACAATCGCGGGCTTCTACTACAAGGAGCTGTACCGCAGCCGGTTCGCACAGTCCTGCGCCCGCTCGTAGCGTATCGGCAATGTGCAAAGAAGGGGAGTCATCAGGTGCGATCGCAGCCGCAATCCCTCCTTGAGCCCAGTCACTGGCAGACACAGCCAGCGTATCTTTGGTCACCAGCGCAACCTTGAGCTCTTTTGGTAAGCAAAGCGCTGAATACAGGCCAGCTGCACCACCACCAATCACCAGAACATCAAAGCCCGGCCCACTATTCGGCACACTGTGAGAAGAAGGATGAGCCAACCAAAAACGCTCCTAACAAGAAGTGGCAAGCAAAGAAGTGAAAGCCTAGAAAAAGATAAAGCTCTAGGATTCTTCACTCTAGCAGGCCCGAAGAAACTAACAAAAGAGCTCAAAAAGAAAGCCGTTAGCGATTCTTAGCTAACGGCTTTCTTTGAATGTTGAGAAGTATCGGATGCGTTTGGACTATCCGCTACTTATAAACACCATTGTTGAATCTATCTGCCCCTTCTACTAAAGCAGGGTCAGGTGCAGAAATCGTGAAAATATCGATGTTCTTCTGGAGGCGATCGCGCTCGACCTCACTCAGGCCATCAATCGCCAAAATATCTTCTACTTCGTTGTAGGGTGCATTGGAAACGACCTTACCGGCAATCGTGGGATAAAGACCGCGAAATTTTCTAAAAGAAGCGATGTTTGTATTGTTCACATCGATTTTGTTGCCGTACTCGGTGGCGAGTTTGTCATCGACAGAGTTGCGTAGCTCTTTGCCACCCGCATTTGCAACGAGCGTCGCAGAGCTAAAAGACAGCTCGTTCAAAGACAACGCCGATACTGGCTGTGCGATCCCAAAAAGCAAAGAACTCATACAAAGTCCCAGTGCCATGAATACACCTAGCGCCTGTTTCATACCTCGTTTCATTCGCTCAAAACCTCTTGTTAATCTACTCTCAGCATATTTATAGAGGATATCATTTTAGCGACTTACTAAATAGGAAGCGAGTTTTTGCTTTTGCGACTGTAAGCCCCTAAGAACCGGTCCAAATCAGAAAAGGCACAGCAATGAGTCACAAGCGGCTGTTCGTACCCCTTAAGATTGACCGAATAGCGTTTGAAGGTTTGGTCATTCACCCCAAGCTGCTCTAGGGCACCGTAGGTCATTTCACCCACAGAAACGTCCAACCCAAGCTGCTTGGTAGAACTCTCAAAGCGAAAAGCCGCGTTTACCGTATCGCCTAGTGGTGTGTAGTCAGGGCGATCGCTGCTACCAGCATTACCCACCATGGCATATCCGGTATTTAGCCCTGCGCCAATCCGCAATGGGAACGGCAATGGAAACTCCTCGTGGAGCTTGGCTGTCATGCGATTTAGTTCACTCACGGCCTTGGAAATTTGCAGCATAGACTCAGGTGTGACTTCTTGCGTGCCATGAATCCATACAGCCATCACCGCGTCACCGATGTACTTATCTACCCAGCTACCGTACTCATTGATAATTTCTCCGGCATAGCGAAACCATGTACCAATGGCTTCAGAAAGCACTTTTTCATCTAGCTGACGGGTCATGACGGTGTAGTCACGAATATCAACCACCAGCACAGAAATCAACCGTCGCACATGCAGTGCAGCGGTCGCCGTAAAGTTGTGATTGGCACCGTAGTCGCTGCTACTTGCCGTTTCCAACGCAGGACAATAAAATTTCAGCTCTGTTTGGCCGAAGGTAATTGCATCGCCATTGTGCAGGGTAACCGGAACACTCACTCGGCGGCCATTGATAAATGAACCATTACGGCTGCCCAAATCAATGAGATAGTACTCCCCCGTATCCATGCACTGAAGCATGGCATGATTGCGAGAAATCCAGCGATCGCCCAATACAAAGTTGTTGTCGTCACTGCGGCCTACCGTCCAGCAATTATTGCCAGCCAAGGGCAAGTATCGCTGGCTGGCCTCTGTCTTGAGAACCAAACAAGGGCCAAGTTGTGGAGTGGTCTCAGAAATTGCCACAGCTACCAATAGATGACTTTTATATAATTCTTTGGACGTACCAAGCAGTGTGCCCCAAATTATGCTGGCTACAGCCTATAGCGATATCCACATTGACACCAACGTGATCTTACGGAGTAGCTTTAAGCACCACGTAGTGACAGTTTGAGCGACATAATAACTAATACGCTCAGATGCTAACACCTTCCGGCAGAATTTTTTCTGAGTAGCAAAAACACTCAGCCAGACGGCTGAAAATCATTAATCTTATCGAGATTTTTCAGGCAGCAGACACAGAGCACCTACCTGCACTCAGGGCCGTACTAGGGACAAAACGCTACGGACTAAAAGCACTATGACGCGTCATAGTACCAAGTGAAAGCAGTGGACTAACTAAAAGCACTAGGCCAAAACTGCCGCCACAAAAAATAAGCTATCAACCAAAATTGTACTTAGGACCGCACCGCTAAAAGCCCACCACTTAGCATCAGGAAAGCGCAAAGGTACCGTACCTAGCAAAACTAGCAATGAGAGCAGCACAATCGCACAGCCTACACCTTGGTAAGTCTCCATACGTAATAGCGCGCTGTGCAAGATGCTTCCGGCTTCCGACGGAGGACTCACCATCAGCGCCTTCCAGTAGGGAATAAGCCCAACACAATAAAAGTACAAATCAGTAATGGCGGTCCCTAACAGCGACCCTAAATAAAAGTAATTACCAATCTTGGCTTTGCCGTAGCGCAGCAAAATCAAGACCATCGGCAACCCTAAGGCCTCAATTGGCAAATGTACGTAGGGGTCCCAGCGGAACCAGCCCCAGTACACAGCACCTGCTAACCACGTCCAGCTAAAGCCAATCGTCAAGTCGCCCCACAGTTGGGTATGCGGCTTTTGCAGCAGTTTCCAGCCTAAAAAGAGCCAAATCACCGTCAACGCTAAGCTAAATTCAGGCAACACTCTAACCAGCGGGGCCTGAACAAACACAGGCACTGCGACCAAAAACGCTGAGGCGGCGATTGCCTTCGAGTGAGTCGTTTGAAAGCGGCCCGAAAGCCATCGGATAATTCGTAGATGAAGTTGCTGGCCAAACCGAGTATCAGAACTAGAATCTGAGCCAAAATCGAAACCGGCTACGGCAGATTGGGACTGCTGTGGCGGCACTTCGTTGGAAATCTGCAAAGTCTCAACATCCTTGAGTTGTGGCGTAACGTGCTGAAGAACTTGCAAGGCTTTTATGAGATAGCTTCATCGTTCTTAACGTAACACGCTTTGCAGGGCTTGTCCCTGCAAGTTATGACAATCTAAAATCGGTTCTAAAACGAAGCGTATTCTAAAGGCGATGGAACGACGAGTCGTCTTGTACACGACTTACTGTGTTGGGAAACAGATGTGAGAAATCAACCTGGATACAAATAGGCTACAGATGAAATGTTTTCGCTGAGGTGTTTTATCTGTGTAGAGTTTAACGGGTGAATGGGATGATATGGCGTGGAACTTAACGCACTCTTTACAGAACTAAGCCACCTGCTGCCAGAGGAGGATGCCGTGGCTGTATAGAATAGCGCCAGAGTTCAATTGCCAAAGGTTAAGTTAACAGTGCCGTACTGGGAAAAGTGGATCGACCAAAACCGCACTGGCCAAAACACTGGACTGGCTAAAACACTGGACTGGCTAAAAATTGATAGCTAAAAATTGATAGAAAGTGGCTTAACGAGAAAAGAACCCACTACAGAAATACAGATGACGACACCTATGCAAAGAAATATTCAAAATACTCTCCAGAGACGTGAGGACAAGCAACGTCAGGAGCACTGCTCATGATGGGTCATGACCTCATACTGCCGAACATGACAGCAGTAGCCGCGCCCAACGAGCAAACCATCACTATTTTTAGAGCCATTGTGATTGGCATTGTGCAAGGGCTCACTGAGTTTTTACCGATTAGTAGTACGGCCCATGTGAAGGTTGTGCCGGTATTGCTGGGCTGGGGAGATCCTGGGGTTTCTTTTACAGCGGTGATTCAGCTAGGGAGCGTGGCCGCGATTCTTTGGTACTTTTGGGATGATTTGTCCTCTGTAACGGTGGCCTTTATCCAGTCGGTATTGAAGCAAGACTTTTCTTCTCCTAGCTTTCGGTTGGGATTGGGAATTTTGTTGGGGACACTTCCCATCGTGGTAATTGGGCTGTATGTAAAGCTATTTGTCCCTGACTATGACAGCTCCATCATTCGGACAACGGGCGCGATCGCAATCACATCGATTGTCATGGCAATTTTGCTAGGTCTCGCGGAGGTCGTCGGCAGCCGCAAACGAGATTTTTCTAAGCTGGGCCTAGGTGACGGGATTGGGGTTGGGTTAGCGCAGGCATTGGCGATCATTCCAGGCGTATCGCGCTCAGGCTCTACGCTAACGGCAGGCTTGTTTATGGGTCTGAAGCGAGAAACAGCGGCTCGATTTTCCTTTTTATTGGGGATGCCAGCAATTTTGCTAGCAGGGCTGGTCTCCCTTACAGACGTTGTGGGCGAAACCAGCGAAGTCGCGCTGCTGCCTTTGCTAGCCGGGCTTTTGGCAGCGGTCGTGTATTCATATGCGGCGATCGCATGGCTCATTGAGTTCTTAAAAAAGCACAGCACTTGGGTATTTGTATGGTACCGATTGGCCTTTGGTGCGGTGCTGCTGATTGCGATCGCAACCAATACAATAAAGAATATCTAGGCTCGGTTATCTTTCCCTATGCAAACTACCGAAAAGACCACCGAAAAGCTGTCTAAGAAAACGACCGCTATCTCACCAGCAACGGTTACCGGTGTAGAACCCGGCTCAATCGCTGAAGAGATCGGGTTTGAGGCCGGTGATCGGCTAGTTGCCGTCAATGGAGAACGGCCCCGCGACCTGATCGACTACCGCTTTTTGTGTTCTGATGAATTTCTCACGCTCGACGTGTTGGATGCAAAGGGCATTGCACATAGCGTAGACATCGAAAAGGAGCCCGATGAAGAGCTGGGGCTGGAATTTGAAACAGCGCTGTTCGACGGACTCATTCAGTGCGTCAACCGCTGCCCCTTTTGCTTCATCGATCAGCAGCCACCTGGCAAGCGCGAAACGCTGTACCTAAAAGATGACGACTACCGGCTGAGCTTTTTGTACGGTAGCTACTTAACCCTGACCAATATTCCATCGGCGGAGTGGAAGCGGATTGCCAGGCTCAGGCTATCGCCACTGTATGTGTCGGTACATGCAACAGAAGGGAACGTGCGATCGCGCCTGCTCAAAAACGACCGGGCTGCGCAGATACTCGACCATCTCGCCTGGTTTCAAAAGCATCGGCTTCAAATCCACGCACAGGTCGTTGTGTGCCCAGGCATCAACGATGGGCCTCACCTAGAGCGCACCCTTAGAGACCTGGCCCAGTTCCACACAGGAGACGTCCCTGCCGTCATTTCTGCTGCAGTCGTCCCAGTGGGTCTTACTCGCTTTCGCCCCGATGCTGACGAGCTAGTCCCTGTCACCACTGAAAAAGCACAAGAAGTCATTGCCCAGGTAAAAGCACTACAAGCCGAGTTTCAAGATGAGTTAGGCACTACCTTTGCCTGGCTAGCCGATGAATGGTTCCTCATCGGACGGCAAGACTTACCCCCCGAAAGCCATTACGAAAGCTATCCACAAATCGGAAATGGCGTGGGCTCTATTCGTCTCTTTTTGAAAGAGTTCGATGAGATTGCCACCAACTTACCGGAAAAAGTACAGACCCCTCGTACGGTTACGTGGGTGGTTGGCAATGCGGTTGAACACGCGTTTGCGCCACTCGTGGCCCGACTCAACCAAATTGAGGGCCTGACCGTTCACATGGCCGCTATCAACAGTCATTACTGGGGGCAGGCCATTACCGTAACCGGGCTACTCACAGGGCAAGACATTGCCACACAGCTAGCCACCAAAGCCAAAAACCAAGAACTAGGAGATGGCGTGCTATTGCCCTCCCTTATGCTCAAGCAAAGCGATACGCAACGACCAGAGGACACTTATTTTCTCGACGATATGTCTTTAGCAAGTCTCAAGGATAAACTAAACTGTTTAGTATTATCAGTGGAAGGGCTTACTGAACTCGTTGAGCTGTGTACTCAGACTGAGCTGCCGCCATCTCTATAAAATAAAGCAAAAACGGCAGCTGATATCTGCCATTGAGCTGAACCGCTCTGTCGGCTAAGCTTGGTTTTGGCTGATGAATCAGCGACCCCTTCCACATAGATAAGGATACTTGTGCCTAGCAATCGGTAGTCCTTTTGTTCTACGACGCTCCTTTTAGACGTTCTTAAAATCCATTGAAGTCATCAGCCCTATGCGATATCTAAAATCAGCTGCTCTCTTACTGCTTACGGCGAGTAGCTCGGCCTCTCTGCTCTCTGCTGTCGCCAAAGCAGAACAAGGCATTCAAGACAGTAACACCCAAGAACGCGTAGACACCTCAGAGCAGATAGATACCTCGCAGATAGACACATCGCAGACTGTGGCAGGCTCAGATGAGATCGCCATGGAGGCACTCAGCCCTGAAGGGCAAGCGGCCAGCAGCGAAAGCATCATGACACCTATCGTAGACGAGATGCACTCACCTCGATTCGACCTGCTGCGTGCCCGGCTGCTAAGCGACACCGCACAGGCACTTCCAGTAGAAGTTGCAGCTAGGTTGACAGAAGCTGAGCTAGCAGAGCCTGAACTGACAGCAAGCAATACCAACGCGCCACTCGAGCCACTGCCTAACGAACCAATACTCGAAGCTGCCGCTACTGAGAAACAGAGCCGTGCAGAAACAGAGACGGCCCCCGAAAATTTCGTTGCAATCGAAGTTATCGACAACACAGAGCTGCCACTCATTGGAGGCCAGCCAGATAGCTTCATACCAGCGCCTAAAATGACCCTCGATAGTTTTAGAGAGCTGGTAGAAGCAGAGCAAAACCAAAACGAGAGCACACTAGAAAATGCTGCGGAAAATGTTAGCGACAGCACTGCCCAGCTAGCCCAAGCAGAAACGACCGATTCACTTCCTGTCCTTGAAGATACCGAGCCAGAAGCGGTTGAGCCAGAAGCAGAAACTGTAGAGGAAGAGCTTGACCCACTAGAAGTCGAGCCGCCAGCCGCTCCACCGTCATCAGCCGACGAAACCGAAGCATCAGATGAAACCGAAGCGACGCCGCCCGCTGAGAGTACCGGCGAGATAGAAGGCCTACCAGATAGCCTGTTTGCTGACCCCAATCCACTCAGCTTCCCAACCCAAGAAAGCGAAGTAGACGTTGACCAAAACCCAGTCGTCACCCTAGAACAGGCCATTGCACTGGCCTACCAAAATAACCAGACCCTACAAGCTTCTCTCCTATCGCTGGAGCAAGCTGAAGCAGGCGTAGACGCGGCCAGAGCAGCCAGACTACCCACTGTAGACTTGGGGTCAACCCTGAGCAGGTCGCAGGGTCTCTTCGAAGACGACTCTCCTGGTGGTACTACCCAAAATGACGACGCGCGGACAACGCTGAACAGCACTGTAGAAGTTGAATACGACGTCCTCACAGGAGGCTCACGAGAAGCCACCATTCGTGCCGCCGAACTACAGCGAGATGTGAGTGCTCTAACCGTAGAAACACAGCAAGAGCAGATTCGACTGGCGGCGGCCTCGGCCTACTACGATCTGCAAGATGCTGGAGAGCAGATTCGCATCAACCAATCTTTCGTGGACGAAGCTACTCGCAACTTAAGAGACGCGCAGCTACGACAGGAAGTCGGGGTAGGTACTAGGTTCGACACACTTAGAGCCGAAGTACAGTTTGCCAATGCACGGCAGGCACTTATTCAATCGCAGGGTAGTCAGCGGATTGCACGTAGAGACATTTCTAGACTGCTCAACTTACCGCCAACAGCCGGACTCACAGCAACGCCCGTTCAGGTCGCAGAGACCTGGCCGCTTACCCTAGAAGAAAGCATTTTACTAGCGTTTCAAAATCGCGCTGAGCTAGAACAGCAGCTACTTCAGGCAGATATTAGCGAGCAGCAAAGGCGGCAGGCCCTAGCAGCTATTCGCCCCCAGCTAAGCGTGTTTGCTAACTACTCACCTATAAACGTATTAGAAGGCGCTTCCGACTTTGAAAATGAGTTTCAAGACAGTGTCGCGTTTGGTGCTCGGCTGAGCTGGCGACTGTACGACGGGGGCGCGGCGCGGGCCCAGGCACGACAGCAAGAAATTGGAAGTGCGATCGCAGAAGAACAGTTCAGCGAAAACCTCGACCAAGTCCGCTTCGATGTAGAGCAAGCTTACTTCAACCTAGAAACCAACCAGGAAAATATTTTGACCTCCCAGGTCGCGGTGGCCCAAGCCGAAGAGGCACTGTCGCTGGCAAATTTACGGCTGCAAGCAGGGGTAGGCACTCAGCTAGACGTACTTACCGCACAGAGTGAGCTTACCGAAGCCGAAGGCAATAATGTCGCTGCTATTTTGGGATATAACCGGGCACTGGTCTCAATCGAACGAGCCATTAGTAATGTAGCAACGCCTTTCTAAACAGACACCGTGGCCGACTCACGACGATTGAGCATGTCACTATCCGACTGACTAGCCAACGGCGGAGACTGCATCTCCTCTGGACTCGTTGACAAGCCAGTTTGCAAATCTGAGGCTTGCAAACTGGCTTCGCTTTGCGCTGGGCGTAAATCACACGGATGAAATACATCTTCTTTGCACAGGCGTTCCACAACCTGCTCAGCACTCAGCAGTCGCTTGAGCACCACCTGACCAATCGTCGGCTGCGTGACAGCTTTTGGCATCACTTCTACCATCAGCACAGGCTCTTCTGTCTGGTATAGCCAGAGATTTTCGTCATTTTCTTGAATATACAAAGGCTGCTTTTGTAGGTAGGGTGCGCGGTTGCGGGCGCGCTCGTTCCAGAGCCCACCAAACTCCCACACTCGGCCAGTCGTCCAGCTATCAGATAAGAAAAAATACTTCATCGGGTCACCATTCCCAGGGGCTAAATTACAGAGGCCAAATTAGAAGCTAGTCAAACGCGCTAGTTTTTTGATTTTGACAGTCGGATTATTATGGCCTGAAAGTTCAGCCCACTGGCACTTCTTCCCAACAGATTTCACATTCGCAGTGAATAGGTCAATAAATAGGCTAGACCCAAACCAAAATTTACCCGGACGGAGGGGTGCTTCCCAGAAGTAAAAAGTGGTAGATGCACCCTGACAAAACGCTTTGATTCGCTTTTACAGCTGAATCTAAAGCGTTTTTTTTTGACTTGTTCTGGCCCTTAGCCTATGTTGTGAAATCGTTTCCCGTGATAGGCTGACGCGAAAGGATTTGAAAGGGCTGAAGGCTGATGGCTATGCGGGTGGGCTTGCTGTTTGGAGGACGATCGGGTGAACACGAGGTTTCTATTCGCTCGGCAGGTGCAATATCACAAGGACTCCGCGCTGGAGACAACGCCACCAAGTACGAAGTCATTCCCATCCTCATTCACAAAGACGGCACCTGGGCCGATAACACCACCGCAGCGCAAACCTTAGAAAGCGGTAAACCCGCCGCCAGAGACGAAGGCGACATAGGCGAATTGCCGCCTGCGGCCCCCGCTGCCAAACGACTACCGGATGTTGAACTCATTAGCAACATCGATATTTGGTTTCCTATTATGCATGGGCCAAACGGAGAAGACGGCACTATCCAAGGCCTGTTTGAAATTTTAGAAATGCCGTATGTAGGCTGTGGCGTGCTGGGCTCATCCCTTGGCATGGATAAGCTAGCTTCTAAGAATGCCTTTACCCAAGCGGGCATTCCTCAGGTAAAGTATCGCGGCGTCACCCGAGCTGAGATTTACTCTAACCCCTGCATTTTTCCCAAAGTTTGCGACGACTTAGAAGAAGCTTTGGGGTATCCCTGCTTTGTGAAGCCAGCGAACCTGGGTTCTTCTGTTGGTATTTCTAAAGCAACCAATCGACAAGAGCTAGAAGCGGCTTTGGACAATGCAGCTAGCTATGATCGCCGCGTGATTGTAGAAGCCGGGGTAGTCGCCCGCGAGGTGGAGTGTTCTATCCTTGGCAATGACAATCCAAAAGCGTCTGTTCTGGGAGAAACACAGTTCACGACTGATTTTTATGACTATGAGACAAAGTATACGGATGGTGGGGCGGCATTATTGATTCCTTCGCCTGTGCCGGATGGGGTACGCGATCGCATTCAAGAACTCGCCATCAGAGCCTTCCAAGCCATCGACGGTTCCGGCATCTCACGGGTGGACTTCTTTTATATAGAGGAAACAGACGAAATCCTCATCAATGAAATCTACACCATGCCCGGTTTCACTGCCACGAGCATGTATCCCAAAATGTGGGAAGCCTCAGGCATCGCATTCCCTGACCTCGTAGACAAATTAATTCAGCTAGGGTTGGAAAGAGCAGCCTAACGTTAGAAATCTTTCACCGACCTGTCTGAAACGTTCAGTCAAGTCCAGACTGCATCTGCGTCACAAGCAACGACGACATCGTTGAACCTAGAGAGATAGCTAACTACATGTTCGCACCATTCATCACTTTATCAATCTCGCCCACGGTTTCTGGATCATCTACTTCAAACTCTTCAGAATCGTCCTCTTCTTCTTCAAAGTCTTCTTGGCTGAGGGGCATAGCACGGCTAAGCCAGTGTTCATCTAGCTTGCAGATGAGGCGAGCGTTGTTGTAGGCCTGGCGCATGGTAAGGATAGTGTGGCCAATGTACTTGCCCGAGTCGGACTGGCGAGCGACGATGGCGCAATCAGCGATGTCTTCTGCGACAAGGCAGATGGGCAACAACAGATCGATGCTGTTGATGTTGGGGTAGTAGGTAGGGACGGCTGTTTTGTAGTTGATCTGCGTTTTCAGCAATGTTCGAGAGAGGGCTTCTTCTAGGCGATTGACGATGTTGCGGTAGGCGGTGGGGTCCGCATCTAGGGCAGCGGCGAAGTCTCTTTTGTAGGTATGGAATTCGTTGCCGCTGAGGGTTTGGGTATTACGGTAGGTGAAATTGGTGGGGGCGTACTGGGCCAAGAAGGCAGACGGTAGGCGCTCCATGTTGTCTTTTATGATGTGATGCCAGTCGACGTCTGGTGTACCGGCAGATAGGTGATAGAAGATTTTGGCTGGGTTGCTCAGATAGTTAGCCGCAGTGGGTAGTTCGGTAAAGTTGGCCACGAGCATTTTGCCAGCAGGGCCTTCGCCGGGAATGCAGAAAGCGAGATCCCACTGCGGCTGAGGGGAAGATTGTCCGGAAGACGGGATAGGGCTGAGGAGGCCGTAGATAGGTCGCAGCAGTTTATCGAGGATGCCAGTATTGAAAGCGCGGTACTGGTCGTTAGCGCTGGTAATGACTTTGCGCTCGTGCTGAAGGCGAATGAAGGTATAGCGTAAGTAGCTTTTGAGGATGGGGTAGGCGAAGTTGTCCGGGGGTTGGGGGCCGAAGTACCAGCGTTCGGGGAGTGCGATCGCAGCCAACTCACTTACTTTTTGATTTAGCACCTGTGGCGAAAAACCTGCGAATTTTGACAGGTGAACGATAGAGCGACCGTTTTGCCTAGAAGATCCCAAAGGGGTTGATGAACGAGGGCGCTTAGGACTAGCCACTAGCTTCGGCTTTGCCGGTTCTGTTCGCCTGCGCAACAGACGAACGTAAGCAGGACTGTCCGCCTTGAACTCCAGCAGATCGCTCCGGCTGTGGAGAAAGTTGGAGATATTGGAAAACCCGTAAGTGCGAATAGAGAAAGGAGACTGTGCCTTTTCGAGATTACCGTTTGCGCTGTTTGGGATTGCACCGCTTGGGAGAGTCGCTGTTTCAGGATTGGCCAACGATTCCATCACACTGTCGCCATGCACCCAGCCGTCTTCGCTGTCGTAGCGCTCTATGGCTTGTTTCAGCCGAGCTGAGATATCAAAAACAGGACGCACATAGTACGCAGGGGCCGCGCCTGGATTGTTTACTCGCTCTAGGGCAACAATATCTGGTACGGCTTCGAGCAGATAAATCAGCTTCGTAAAACCGTATTTTTCATAGCTAAAGGTGGGATCCGCCTGGCGTAGACGAGACCCAAACTGCCCTGCATGCATTCTCTGCTTAGGCATGTTGTAGACGGCCTGGTACACCCGCTGCCGAAGCTCAGCAGGTACCGCGTCACGATCACGGCTGAGATCCTGTCGAGGTTGATCTTGTTGCCTGGATGCATTTTCCTGCGCGCGCGCCTGTACTCTGGGTTCGCGCTGCTGAGTGCGCCCCTCTTCAGGACGACGGGGCGAGCTAAATAGGCGGCGAAATAAATTGGCGATCGCAGAGAAAAAAGAACTCATGTGGGAATGAAAAAAGCAGGCAGTAGTCTCTGGCTATAAGATCAACGTTTCAACTGTTTTACTCGTACTAGCACATGCTCACATAGGATATCCACACTCTAGCGAGAGAATTTACCGGCCTAGCGCGGCAAAATGTCCACATATATAGATAAACGTTCGGCATAGAGTTGAGAGGCTTCAACCACAGGGAGAGCGTGTGCCGCGATCTGATTGCTATACAATGATTGCTGCTTCGTATTGCTCACACGTTTTCTTACCTCACTCGCTTCTCGGGACTTATCCTATGTCAGTTCGCGTTCGCATTGCGCCAAGCCCCACCGGCAACCTTCACATTGGCACTGCCCGCACCGCCGTTTTTAACTGGCTCTTTGCGCGAAATCAAGGCGGTACGTTTTTACTGCGAATTGAAGACACTGACCTAGAGCGATCGAAACCTGAATATACCGACAACATCGTGGAAGGCCTGAAGTGGCTGGGCATGGACTGGGATGAAGGCCCTTTTTACCAGTCGCAGCGGCTGGAAATATACCGAGAAAAGGTACAGGAATTGCTAGATAAAGGACTGGCTTACCGCGCCTATGAAACGCCGGAAGAACTCACCGCCATGCGCGATGCACAAAAAGCGCGAAAGGCCGCACCTAGATATAACAATCAGCACCGTAATCTGACGCCTGAGCAAATTGCTGCTTTTGAAGCAGAAGGTCGCCCAGCGGTGATTCGGTTCAAGATTGACGATAACCGAGAGATTCAATGGAATGACCTCGTGCGGGGGCCAGTGAGCTGGAAAGGGCAAGACCTCGGTGGCGACATGGTGATTGCTAGGGCATCTTCTGGATCGGATGTAGGCCAGCCGCTGTACAACTTTGTGGTGGTGGTAGATGACGCAGATATGGCGATTAGCCACGTGATTCGCGGGGAAGACCATGTGGGCAATACGCCGAAGCAGATTTTGCTGTACGAGGCGTTGGGTTTTGCTGTGCCGGAATTTGCCCACACGCCGCTGATTTTGAACGAGCAGGGGGCAAAGCTCTCCAAGCGGGACGGTGTGACTTCGGTGGGTGACTTTCAAGAGATGGGATTCACCGCTGAGGCGTTGGCAAACTATATGACGCTGCTCGGCTGGTCTGCACCGGATGCGCAGGAGCTATTCACCCTAGAAGAAGCCGCTAAGCTCTTTAGCTTTGACCGGGTGAACAAGGCGGGCGCAAAGTTTGACTGGGATAAGCTCGACTGGATTAATAGCCAGTATCTGCACGAGAAACCCGCTGAGGAGCTATTGCCGATGCTGATGCCGTATTGGAAAGCAGCAGAGTATGGGTTTGACGCTGAAGCAGATCAGGACTGGCTACTACCGCTTACTGCAATGATTGGGCCGAGCCTGACTCGTTTGAAAGACTGTGTGGCGCAGGGACATTTCTTTGTGACACCAACGATGGATTTTAGTGAGAAAGCAACTGAGCAGCTACAGAAAGAAGGCGTTGCAGAGGCAATGCAGGCGGTTGTAGAGGCGCTGTCTGAGACAAAGATTGCGGAGGCTGCGGATGCGAAAGGTGTGATTAATCGGGTGACGAAGGCGCTAGGGGTGAAAAAGGGGTTGGTGATGCGATCGCTCAGAGCAGCCCTAATGGGAGATATGCAAGGCCCAGACCTTGTAGAGTCATGGGTGATTTTGCACCGTCGTGGGTTTGATCAGCAGCGCCTTGAAAAGGCTGTGGCGCTAGCGAAGGACTAGTCAATTAAATACGAACACCGACTAACTTTTGAAAGAATAAAAATGAGTAGAGGGAAAACTTCATCCCTCTAAAGAAAGAATGTAAACAAGTTCGTTACATTCTTAGCTTGTGATGGAACACTTATGGGCTGAGATAATCAGCTTCGCCCAAAAATGCTTAGACCCTTTACAGAATAAGGGATTTAAGCATTTTTTGCAGCGGGAACTAGCAACTATTTGAAAGATTTGATTGCTGCATCTGAAGTATTTACGTTAAATTTAGTAAAGACAAGTCTCATAAAGCTTGCGATCTCTTAAGGCTTAGCGCTACTAGCAGGGTTTTATTCGGTCGCACTTCTTTTTTGAGCATCGCCTACGGCAGATCCAAAAGGATGCTACGTAGCCGACTATCTATTTAACAGAGGCCACCGAGTTATGAAATTTTCTTGGAGAACTGCCCTACTGTGGACCATGCCCCTTCTTGTAGTTGGATTTTTCCTTTGGCAGGGTTCCTTCGGTAGCGCCAATCCAGATGACACAGGCCGTAACACTGCTAGCACTAGCATGACCTACGGACGATTTTTGGATTACTTAGACGCGGGTCGTGTGACCTCCGTCGACTTCTATGAAAATGGCACTACCGCCATTATTGAAGCCGTCGATCCTCAAATTGACAACAAGGTGCAGCGCTGGCGAGTAGACTTGCCTGGCAACGCACCTGAGCTAGTAGAGCGTTTGCGCGCTTCTGATATCAGCATTGACTCTCACTTACCCCGTACCGATGGCGCGCTGATTGGCATCCTGGGCAATCTCTTATTCCCCGTACTGCTCATTGGTGGCTTGTTCTTCTTGTTCCGCCGCTCCAACGGGGGCGCAGGTGGTCCTGGTCAGGCAATGAATTTTGGTAAGTCCAAAGCTCGCTTCATGATGGAAGCGCAGACTGGCGTCATGTTCGATGACGTTGCTGGCATTGAAGAAGCTAAAGAAGAGCTACAGGAAGTTGTCACTTTTCTGAAGAAGCCTGAGCGCTTTACCGCTATTGGCGCGCGCATTCCCAAGGGTGTGCTGCTGGTAGGCCCTCCTGGTACAGGTAAAACGTTATTGGCAAAGGCGATCGCAGGTGAAGCCGGTACGCCGTTCTTCTCCATCTCCGGCTCAGAATTCGTTGAAATGTTTGTGGGTGTGGGTGCTTCCCGTGTTCGCGACCTGTTCAAGAAAGCAAAAGAAAACGCGCCTTGTATCATCTTTATTGATGAGATTGACGCAGTAGGTCGTTCCCGTGGCGCTGGTATCGGCGGCGGCAACGACGAGCGTGAGCAAACGCTTAACCAGCTGCTCACCGAAATGGACGGCTTTGAAGGCAACACAGGCATCATCGTAATTGCGGCTACCAACCGCGCTGATGTACTTGACTCTGCGCTACTACGTCCCGGCCGTTTCGACCGTCAGGTATCGGTAGATCCACCGGATATTAAAGGCCGCCGCGAAGTACTTGAAGTTCACGCCCGTGACAAGAAGGTAGCGGATGATATCTCCCTAGATACCATTGCTCGCCGCACGCCTGGCTTCACTGGTGCGGACCTAGCAAACTTGCTAAATGAAGCTGCAATTTTGACAGCACGTCGCCGCAAGGAAGCGGTCACCATGCTCGAAATCGACGATGCCATCGATCGGGTAGTTGCTGGTATGGAAGGTACGCCGCTCACAGACGGGAAGAGCAAGCGTCTCATTGCTTATCATGAGGTTGGTCACGCGTTGATTGGCACCATGATTAAGGCGCATGATCCGGTTCAGAAGGTAACCCTTATTCCCCGTGGCCAGGCTCAAGGTTTGACTTGGTTTACCCCAGACGAAGACCAAATGCTGGTGTCTCGCGCTCAGCTCAAAGCTCGAATCTGTGGTGCACTAGGTGGCCGCGCAGCTGAAGATGTCATCTTCGGTGATGATGAGATTACAACTGGCGCAGGTAACGACTTGCAGCAGGTCACTAACATGGCCCGTCAGATGGTCACCAAGTTTGGTATGTCAGAAGATCTCGGTCAGCTAGCACTTGAGAGCGAGCAGGGTGAGGTCTTCCTCGGAGGTAGCTGGAACCGTAACGAGTACTCTGAGGAAATTGCCTCCAAGATTGATGTTGCCGTTCGCGAGATTGTGAAGACTTGCTACGAAGAAACGTGCAAGATTGTTCGCGAAAATCGCAACGTGGTTGATCGAGTAGATGACCTGCTGATTGAGAAAGAATCGATTGATGGCGACGAGTTTCGTCGGATTATCGGTGAGTACGCTACCGTTCCTGAGAAGGAGCGCTTTGTACCTCAGCTATAAGTTCTTAGCAAGTGCTAGCTACTAAACGTAGCCAGTGCTAACGATTAGCCAACGTTAATGGATAGATAGTGGAAGAGCCTGACCAAATTGGTCAGGCTCTTTTTTAATGCGCTCGATATTACACAGTTAAACCAACTTGTAATGACAGGCTCAACTCAGGTGTTATCGCAGTACCCAGAGGCATAACGCCAAGCCGAGGCTACTCCAACGGGTCCCGCGCCTCACTTGGCCTGTTGTCAAGTGAGGCTGTCAGTCAACACGCTATACCAAGGCCAAGTAAGAAACGTTGTAGAGCCCAAAGACTGGTCAGAAAAGTATATTATTTGGGGAATATTTTATGTGTAGTCAGTTCAAGGTTCTATGCCCACTCTGTACGTTGCAGTCACTAATCACGGCTTTGGCCACGCAACCCGTGCGGCCTCTATTGCCGCTGAGATTTGTCGAGGCTGTAAAGCAGAAGGCATTCCACTTACCTTAATCATGGCGACTACTGCACCTAAGTGGCTACTCGACAGTTACCTGAAAGGTGAGTATATCCATAGACCTGTCAGCTTCGACGTGGGCGTCCTTCAAAGCGATAGCCTGACAATGGATAAACCCGCTACGCTCAAGGCCGTACAGGACATTCAATCCAAAGAAGACAAGCTAATCGCGGAAGAAGCCGCGTTCTTAATCTCAGCAGATGTTGATTTGGTACTGGCAGATATTCCACCGCTGATGGCCAAAATCGCCTATGAGGCGAAGGTGCCTTGCTGGATGATGGGCAATTTTGGCTGGGATTTTATCTATCGGCATTGGGGAGAAGAAGATCCGGCGTTTTGGACGGTTGCAGACTGGATTGGTGATTGCTGCGGTCACGCCGAACGGACTTTTCGAATGCCTTTTCATGAAGAGATGTCGGCCATGCCAAACATTACTGATATTGGCCTGACAGGTGGCACGCCTGCTTACAGTGAGACGCACTTGCGCCAGCTCATCCAGAAAGACAGATATAGTAAGGGACAGTCTCTTTCCCAGGCAGATATCGATGCGCTGCCAGATACCGAGCATACGGTTCTTCTTACCTTTGGGGGACTTGGGCTTGCGACGATTCCCTATGACGCGATCCATCAGTTTCCCGACTGGCAGTTTGTCACCTTTGATCGCACCGCGCCGGAATTGCCTAATCTGTATCGGGTGAATGATCCGGCAATGCGCCCTGTGGACTGGATGATCATGTGCGATCGCATTTTCTCCAAACCCGGATACAGCACTTTTGCCGAAGCCTGCCTACTCGACAAGGGCGTCATCACCATTACCCGAGAAGGTTTTGCCGAAGCCGAGATTCTCATTAACGGCATTCAGGACTATGCGCCCCACCGCATTGTTGAAGCGCAGACTTTTTTCAATGGCGACTGGTCTTTTTTAACCGATGAGTTACTGCCGCCTAGGAAAACACAAAAGCTGGACAAAACCGGAAGAGAGACCATTGCGAGCACTGTCATTAAGCGTTTAAACGCATAGTTCTTCAAACAGCATTCTCAGAAAACGTATTGATCGCTTGGACGACGGGCCGATACTGATAAGGATAGTGAATGATGCTGAGATGATGAGGTCGCAGCTGAATACAGTCTTTGCTTAAAGAAGCAGAACTAGAGGACGGCGAGTAGGCACCTAGCGTTTGCAGCAGTGTTTCTTGAATGCTGGCAGCGGGGGCAATGACAAGTGCCGTCATCAGCGGCTCTGCAGGCCGAGGCGAAGTGACCAACTGCTGTTGCCAGCTTTTCAAAAAATCAGCTGTTTGGGCTTCTAAATACATCGTATGAGGACGGTGCTGCATCAGCATGGCTAGCTTTGCAGATGTCATATTCGCAGCTATGCAAAAGTCCAGCGGTAAGCTTTGTATCCGCTCAGCTAGTCGCTCACAGTCTTCTACAGTCAGGCTGCTATTAGGACTGCTGCTATGACTGTCGCTGGGCAAAAGCAACAAACGCAGGCCTTTTTTATTGGTTTTAATTTTAGGCAGCATTTCTCCCAAGGCAGAGGTCTGGTTGAGTTGATGCAGTTGAACGTTGTAGTTAAGGCTTAAGGGTTGTTCTTTTTGGTCAGCCAGGCAGGTAACAGAGTTTGGACGAAACGTGAGTTCACTAATGCCGCAGTTCGACTGTTGAAGGCTGTGATGATGCTGTGGGGAGAGTCCCAACGCGGTGCTGATGAGTGCGTGAATAGTCCCGCTGTGACTGACAACAAGGAGTGTACGACCTGGATACTGGGGTAGAACTGTGCACCAAAACTGCTGTGCGGCCTGATAGAGCTCTCGAACGGGGAAGTAGGTTTGGGTTGCGTTGGCGTAGCCGCTCTGTAAGAGAATCGCAGTACCCGCCGATTTCACTAAACTGCTCTCTACTAAAGAATCTCTTTTATTATCGAGAGAGATTGGCAGCTCAAACATCTCAGGCTGATGTTGCCAAGTGCGATACGCTTCTGAATATGCTTGTTTTACATGGTCGTAAGAAAGTCCCTCCCAGAGAGAAAGCGAGATTTCCTTAAGATCATGATTAACAACAACAGGTGGGCGTACTGAAGACGAAATTTCATCGCTGATCGTCTTTGCAGTCTGCTGCACTCGGCGTAAGGGGCTGGTGTAGATCACATAAATCGCAGTCTCATTAATATACTAGTAGAACCGACGATTGAGATAAGTGCCGACTAGCCGAGCGGTTTCTAGACCCTTTGCAGTGAGAACAGAGCTGTTGGAACTGCCCTGATATCGACCCTGCTGATTAAAGGTGCTGCGTCCGTGGCGGACGAGAATGACACGGGTGGTAGAAGAAGGCATGATATACATTTCGAAGAGAGTGGTCTTTAACTTGCCTGCAAGGTTGCTTGCGCAGTTTGCAACGTCTGGCGAACGGTAGTGAGTTCGATAGGATTGGGGGCTTCAGGATGTGTATTCACGTAGCGGTTG
>JBHJIY010000217.1:0-12579 GCA_050042985.1 Phormidesmis sp.
ACCGCCGCCTAGACATCGACGGCGGGCTAACGGTGGTCGTCGGCTCCAATGGCATAGTTATTCCGTGACTGTAGGGCTCCCAAACACTAACGACAGAATATATTGTAGTGCCGAAATAACTATTTATTAGACAATTTCAGCTCTCGTTGCCCCCTGTCCGTCGGGTAGGGGGCAACGAGAGCTGAAAATACCACGAGGAAGACGCATTCAGCACCCGCAGCTGTAGGAGCCCACTAGGTGCAACGCTCAGGGATGGATTTATTTGACCGCTAGCTGTAAGCACATCGCTACTGCGGCCCGTCATTTGAGTCATATGTCCGGGGTTCGGAATATTACCTGGGCGATCAAAAGTAAAGTCTTTTAAGACTAAAAAAGACTCACTGGCGGCTTTGATTTCTGGAATGTCGTCCAGTGGGCCGCGCACAATGAATAGCCCAGCTAATCCACCGAATAGCTGCTCTGCGACTAGGCCGTGGTAATGAGGGTGATACCAAAATGTGCCTGCGGGGTGGTCGGACGGAATTTGAAAGTCGTAGGTGTGTTGTTCACCGGATCGAATTTGAAGATCACAAACTTACGTCCAAAGCTGAAACTGATGCCTTTAAAGGCCAGCATCAGGTCACTACAACACCTCAAATTTTCTTCGGGGAGGAGCGTATTAGTGGCTACACAGACTTGGCCGCACGGCTGGAGGTAGAAGCCGGAGGGGCAGAGTATTCCTATACGCCTGTGGTGGCGCTCTTTTCCACGGCAGGTTTGGTAGCTTGGTCGGCAGCTCTAGGCATTCCCGGATTTATGGGCGTGTCACTTTCTATGCTGGCGCCCCTTAAGCTGATGGATTTGGAGGCTTTTACAGAAGGCTTTGAAAAGTACGACCTGATTACAAAACAGGTAAAGCCCTATGGCAAAGTTTTCCCATTTTTAGAGCTGTTGCTGGGATTAGGATTTCTCTTACTGTGCGTGATGCCCGTGGTCTGAGCGCTGCGCTGCAAACCAATCATGAAGTGCTGTAATGAGCGCCGGGTCTTGAGTGCGATATCGAATTTCTCCACCATTCGGCAGCGATGAATATTGAATCTGAATGTTTTGGGAGCCTTCGGCAAGCTCGCTCAATCCGGGCATGGTCTCTCCGTGAATAGCAGCTGGATCGGAAAAATCTCCCGAGCTAAACTTGTCTGCTTCTGATTGAAGGTGGGTTTGGATTAGCGATATCTGCTGAGTATCAGCCGGATTATCGGCGACCACGGTTTGCAGTCCGCCCTGGGGTAAGGGCTTAAAAATATGAGTTGTTTCTTCCAGGTTGAAGGGCATGACGTGCGCTCCGCGAGCCGCAATATGAGCGTGGCGCAGCTGAACAACAACTTTTTGCCTAATAAGAAAGCCGACTGCAAGCAAAGCTAAGACAATGACACCGCTCCAAATAGTGATATAGCGGCTACGGCTAGTCAAAAAATTAATCACTTCTACGCATGGCCTCCACAAGAATGTTCAACGAATCCAAAACACCAGCTTGTTGATCTTGAGGAATGTTGGAAAGAATTTTCTCGAACTTTTGTTGGCGGGCGATCGCTAATTTTTCTGCGACCTGTTGTCCTGTGTTCGTCAAGCTCAACTCAACAATGCGTCTATCGTCATCGCTGCGAGTTGGCCTAATCCAATCGCGATCGCACATTTTCTTCACCAAGCGACTAACCGTACTTTTTTCCAGTCCCAATCGAGCAGCCAGTTCATTTTGCGAGAGCACTTGCTGGGCCGACAATTCTATCAACGCATGAGCCTCCGCAACCGAGACTGGCTGACCACAAGGCGTTTGGCCAGGACGATGCAGCCCAAATGCCCGGACAAGAGACATGAGCTGTGCTTGAAACTGAGGTGTTGGAGAGCTACTCAATGTAGTTGCTTCGTGCAACTATTCGATTATACAACTATCTGATCGAGCTGTCATGCCATGCTGATCTACCTAATGTTGCATTGCCCGCGTCGCTTTCCCTTTTTGGTTGAGCCGTTTTTTGCGCTCAAAAAATTCTGCGATATCGTCCACAAAGGAATAAACCACTGGAACTACGACTAGCGTTAGCAAGGTAGAGATCAGCAATCCCCCTAAGATGACGGTTGCAATGGGTGAGTAGGCATCCATGCCTGTTTCTGGGAAAAAGGCTAAGCGCACAATCACAATCAGGGTGGTGAAGGTAGTCATTACAATAGCTTTGAGGCGTACTGGGCCAGCTTGGCGAATAGCGCTCGCCCTTGGCACCCCTTCTGCCTGCTTAGCCAAAATTAACTCCAACAACAAAATCGCCGCCGACAATGACACCCCAGAGAGAATGATAATGCCTAAAATCGATACTGTAGAAAGGGTCTGGTCGGCTAGCAACAGCGCGCCGAATACGCCCACAAGCTGCAAAGGAACAGAGAGCATCATCACCAGCGGCCACACAAAAGAGCCAAACTGAATCACCAAAATGAGATAGATCAGCGCTAAAGACACCACTAGCCCTTTGAGCAAGCGACTAAATTCAATCATCATGTCAGTCATGTCGCCCATGGAGTCGATGCCATAGCCGGGTGGAAAATCAAGGTCTTCCCCGGCCTGCATCGTTACGGCCATAGAGAGTTCCATCGACGCTGGGTCATCTTTACGGTAGTAGCCATTCACGTACACCACTCGCTTACCATTCACTCTCTCAATCAGCGTTGGCCCTTGCTGGCGCTCTAGGGTGGCGAGTGTGCTGAGGGGGACTTGTTGACCTGTGGCGCTAGTGATATGGGTGTTAGCAAGATCTTGCACGGTGGCGCGATCGCCTTCGTCATATCTCACCAAAATAGAATTTTGTCTGAGGTTAGGTCGGTTGTAGTAGCGCCGGGTGAAGCCACCATTGAGGGCGTAGTAAGCCTGCTGAGAGACGGTTTGTATGCTGAGTCCTAGCTCCTGGGCGCGGCGACGGTCAATGTTGAGACGGTACTCGGGCTGGGTGAGTGCCGAGCTGGTATGCACCAAATGTATGGCTGGATTTTCTTCGGCAATGCGGGCAACGCCGTCGGCCAAACGATGCAGAATGTCTAAGTCATCGCCATAGACCGCGAGCTGAATGGGAGCGGCAGAGGTGGCCATAACATCGACGCCCATTTCCTTGAGAGATAAGCGGCGAATGCCAGGAATGGTGCTTTTGGCCTCGGTTTCAACGCCGTCCATAATCTCCCAAATGTCTCTTTGGCGTTCATTTAAGGGGGTGATGGTGACGGTGAGAGACGCCGTACTAACACCGCCCATGCTGTACCCGCTGAAGTAGGTGCTGTTGCGTGTGAGTTCAAAGCCTACCTGGGAAGAGACTTTTTCGACTTCTGGCTGTTGTAAAATAATCTCTTCAAACTTGGCAGCGGCGGTATCGGTCGCTGCGAAGGAGGTGCCTGCTTCCATTTCGAGTGTGGCCATAAACTGACCTGAGTCGCCCAACGGCATCATCTCTTGGGGAATGAAGCTGTAGAGGGCGATCGCTAATACAACAGATGCGCCTGCGATCGCCAACGTAATCTCTCGATTCCGCAAGCACACATCCAACAGCCAGCCATAGCCCTGCTCTAACTTGCCAAAGCCATAGCGTACAGGTGTCGTTAATACCTGTGTCCAAGTGCGACGCTTATTCTCTAAATTGGCATCGTACGGCTTGAGCGTAAAAGCTGCCACCAACGGAATGAGGGTAATAGACACCAGCAGCGAAGCCACAAAGGCAAACACCATCGGCCACACCAACCCCACAAACATCAGCCCCGTGAGTCCACCAGAAAGAATCGTCGGCAGCAGCGCCGCAATCATCACGCAGCTGGCCGCCGCACTCGCTAAAAACACTTCTCCTGTTCCTTTAATCGCAGCAGGCACCGGCATGAAACCAGCTCGCAGCTTTTGATTAATTGAATCGAGCACAATAATGGAATCATCCACCAGCTTGCCGATGGCCATCATCATACCAATCAGCGTAGAAGAGTTAAGCGACATGCCAATAGGAATAAACGGCAGCGTAGAAAGGGCCAAGCTGGTGGGGATGGAAATCATAATGATTGCCGTGGCCCGAAAATCTTCTAGAAAGATGAGAATTACGAGACCTGCAAGCACCACACTTACCAACAGCTCTCGGAACGTACTGCTAACAATGAGATTGACTAAATAGGAATTGTCGTAGGCTTCCTGAAATTCCAGTCCTGGATATTCTGCTTGAATATCTGCCAAAGTCTCGCGTAATCGCTCAATCACTCTAGGCGAGCTAGAATCTGGCTTTTGAATCACATTTACGGCCAGTGCCGATTCTCCATTAAACCGGTAGCCGCTGCGCCGCTCTTCGTAGGTATCTTTTACACTGGCCACATCACGCACATACACCACGCCGCCACCTTGTTCCAAAATGGGGTAGTCCATCACTGCTGCGGCATTTAGGGTGCGATCATCTGTACGCACCAAGATTTCACTATCGCCTTGGGTCAGCACCCCCGCGCCCTGGCTAACGTTGTTGGCATCAATGGCATCGCGTATTTGCAAAATGGAGAGTCCGTAGGCTGCAAGCTGCTGACGATTTACAACAACTTGAAGTTGCCTGCGATAGCCCCCAAAAATAGACACCGCCTGTACATCTTCAACCTGGGTTAACCGGTCAACTAATGTGTTGTCAGTAAACTCTCTAAGCTGCAATGGATCCCAGCCTTCTCCGGTCAGCGCCAACGTCAGCACCGGACGGTTTAACGGATCGATGGGTAATACCCAGTAGGTACGCGAGTTAATCCCATCAAGCTGTAAGTCTCCTTCGGCAGCGGTCATCACACTTTGAACCGACTGCACCGCTTTGTCCACATTGCCGCCCCAGCCAAATTGAATGGTGACCAGAGAGCTATTTTGCTGAGAGCTAGAGCGGATGAAGCGAACGCCATCGAGAACGCTGAGCCGCTGTGCAATTGGTTTGCTGATGTAGGTTTCTACCTCTGCGGGAGAGGAGCCGGGGGCCATGGTGACGACTGACACCAGCGGACTTTCCACATAGGGCATCATCCGCACAGGCAACAGAAATAGGGTCAGCAGCGACAACATCACCACTGCCAAATAAATAGCGGCAACAACAACTGGATTTTTGATAGACCAGCGGGTGAAAAAGGTTTTCATAAGGCTACCACTGTGACGGTGCTGTTTTCCATGAGGCGGCTGTGGCCGGACGTGATGACGCGATCGCCCGCCTTTAGCCCAGAGGTAATTTCGATGCGTTGGCCTTGCCCCTCTGAAAGAGGATCGCCACTGCTCATCCCGGTGCTAACTTCCCGCCGCTGTGCAGTCTCCCCTACCACCACCCACACGGCTGCTGTGCCATTAAATTCACTCAGCGCCGTTCGCGGCACTGACAAAGCGCTTGACCGCCTCGCCGTAATAATTTCCATATCCACAAACTGACCAGACAGCAATTGCTCGTTGGGGTTATCCACCACTGCTTCCACGGTGACCGTGCGTGTCGTCATATCCGTCTGTGGAAAGATGCTGGTGATTTCGCCGCGAATCACGCCTGCATCGCCACCGGGCACTTGCGCGGTGATCGGCGTACCGAGCTGAATACGATTGGCATCTTGCTGCGCCACATTGGCCCGCAGGCGCACCTGCTGATAGTCTCCAATTTTGAAAAGTCCCACCCCTGGCTGCACCACCACGCCAGGGTCAGCCATCCTAGCCTGCACGATGCCGCCAATGGGCGCGGTGATTTGGGTGTAGCTTTCAAAGGTCGTAGCGGTGCCCGCTTGAGCTTGAGCCTGCTGTACTTGAGCCTGGTCGCTGACGACTTTGGCCTGCATGCGATCGCGCTTGGCAACAGCCCCTTCCAGCATGGCCTCTTTGGCAGTGACCTGGGAGGCAATTTGGTCGTATTGGTCTTGGGAAGTTGCCCCTTCGGCAGTGAGGCGAGCAAAGCGATCGCGCTGCAAGCGCAAATAATCGAGATCTGCCTGTACCTGATCGATTTGTCGCTGTTGCTCTTCCATCTCTAGCTGACTGGCTTCCACCGTTGCCAGCATCGCCGTCACACGGGATTGGGCCTCGTTAGTTTGGGCGTTGCGTTCTGTGGCTTCTAGGCTGGCGAGCAATTGTCCGGCATCAACGCGATCGCCCGGATAAATTTCATAGTTAGACAGCTGACCCGCGACGCGAGGGTACACCGTCACCTCCGAGTAGGGATAAATCGCCCCGGTGTAGTTCACACTCACATCCAGCGGTGCAGGCTGAACCGCCTCTACGGTGACAGGGGTTGCGTTAAAGGCACCATCGACGCGCATCATGTCATCGTGAGACATGCCACCCATATCGTGGCCATCCATACCATGATCCATACCGCCCATGTCATGGCCGCCCATATCGTGACCGGCCATGCTGCCAAACATATGGGTGATGAACAAAATGCCTGTCGAAAGAACCGCAAATACGCCAATGCCTAACAGCGCTTTGCCCGGTGGTTTCCAACGAAACCTGGATGAAGATTCTTCATGCTCACTCTGAAGTTCATCAGGTGGAACAGGCATTTCGTTTGGCTCAGGTGGATGATTCATCGGCACAGTAAATTGACGCTCACTCAGGCTTTGCAGAAGAAAATCCTCCGGTCTATCTTAAGAAATTAGCTTTCCATTATGAAATAAGGATGAAATCGCAAATAGTCATCCCTAGCATCTTTCCGAATGTAGTCTTTACTGTATGCGGGCGTGACGTAATAAAAGGCTTGCGTAGAGCAGCGCGTTCAGTATGGTTCTACTACCGTACAATAGTGACAGCGGCCCACTGATATTAGAGATAAGCAAGTGACAAACGCTATAATTCCTGTTCCCGTTGATGAGGCTACAGCGCTGGCTTATAGCCAAGCGTCGGTAGAAGAACAACAAAAAATACAGATTCTCTTGCGCTTAAGGGTACATGAGCTATTTACCCAGTCTGATGCTTCATTGCAGCAAATAATGGATGATATTGGAGCAAAGGCTGAGGAGCAGGGGCTGACACCTCAAATGTTGGAGGCGCTGCTGCGTGACGAAGAATGAGCGCTTCGTAATTGATACTAACGTCGTTGTTAGTGCTGTATTATCGCCACGTTCTGTTCCTCGCCAAGCGTTTGACTTAGCTTTTGCTCAGGGTATCGTTTTGGTGTCTGATTCTACACTTTTAGAAATTGAGGATGTGTTACGTCGTCCCAAATTTGAACGTTACATTTCAGAGCGCGAACGATTGCAGTTTCTAGCTAAGTTCATCAGAGAAGCAAGGCTTATCGAAGTGACAGTAGCGATAACTGACTGTCGCGATCCGAAGGATAACAAGTTTCTTGAATTGGCTGTAAGTGGTGAGGCTACCAGCATTATCAGCGGTGATGCTGATTTGCTTGTGCTTCATCCTTTTAGAGACATAACTATTGTCACGCCTCAGTCATTCATTAGCCAAGCATAGTTACTCACCTCTAGCTGAAGTAGGTTAAGTTGAAACCGATAGAGATATAGTGAACGTGCTGCCTTCACCCAGTTGGCTAATAACGGTAAGGCTTCCACCATGAGCTTTGGCAATGGCAGAAGCGATCGCCAACCCTAACCCTGCATTCCCTGCCTGCCCTGCACGCGCACCATCCACCCGATAAAAACGGTCAAAAATCTTCTCCTGATGCTCTGGCGCAATGCCTATGCCAGTATCGCTCACCGTAATTAAGGCTTCTTTCTGTTGTTTTAAAGTCAACGTTACGCGCCCACCCTCAGGGGTATAGGTCAGCGCATTGTTAACTAAATTCAACAACAGCCGATAAAGTTGTTCTTCATTACCCAGAACGCTTAGATTAGAAGGCGTTTGAATATCAACAGATAGAGCATTCTTTTTTGCAAGGGCGATCGCAGTCATCTCCTCCGCAGTATCATTCAACACATCCGGCAAACAACAGAACTGCTGTTTATTGTGTTGCTGAGTGCTGTCGAATCGCCCACTATCGAACCGAGATAACAGCAGTAAATCGCTCACTAGCGAGGTCAAGCGTTTATTTTGGCGACTAACCACCATCAGCGTTTCCTGAGCCTCTTGTTCAGATAAGTGAGGCAATCGCACCACTGACTCTACCGTGGCTTGGATAGCCGCCAAGGGTGTGCGCAACTCATGGGCCGCATCAGCCGTAAATTGTTGAATTTGCTGATAGGACTGGTAAATAGGCCGCATGGCGAGTTCTGCTAACCACCAGCTGGCAACCGCAATCAGCGTGACTGCCAGCACAAAGCCAACCAGTAAGCTCCAACGCACAGCGGCTAAATAGGTATGAAACTCTCGAAAGGCACTGCCCACTGTTAAATAGGCCCACACTGGGTCTGGGTTGTCTACTGTCTGTCCGTCTATGTTTCGACTGTTTGGACTTGGTGTAGATAGCGGTTGCGATCGCTGATGATAAACTCGGCCCTGCGCGTCTTTAAGCGACTGCCACTCAGCCATCGGTTCAGCCATCGGTGCGGTGATGGGCAGCCCTGCCGGGCGATCGCCTGCGGTGGCGAAAAGCTGACCATCAGGCGCAACAATCCGAATGTAGTAACCAGAGGGGTAAGTACCCAACGGTTGCTGACTGGGGCCATTAACCGGCACTAAGCAAGATGCTGGATCGGTCACTGGATCGGTCACTGTCACGGGCATTTGCTCTACGCACAGATCGGGCAAAAGCGATGACGGCAGCCCGGTCAGCTCTTCGGGGCGAGAGATGCTAGCCAAAATGGCATCGTGAACGGTATCGCTGACCGATTGCAGCTCGCGGTCGGCAGTGACGCTATGGGCATGGGCGATCGCATAATAAACGCCGATACCCAGCAGGGCCAAAATACCCCCCATCGCCCCGGCATACCATCGGGCCAACCGCAGTCGGGATTGATCAAAAAGCTGACTGCCATTCGTTGAAGGACTGGTTATTAAAGGACTGGGCCGGTTAGTCCTCAACTTTGAAGCGATATCCCATGCCATAAACCGTCTCAATCAGGTGATCGTAATTGCCCAGCTTGCGCCTGAGCAGTCGCATTTGCGCAGCTACCACATTACTACTCGGCTCAGCACCCAGCTCCCAAAGCTGGTTTAGCACTTGGTCGCGGGTCAGGATTTGATTAGGGTGCTGCATGAAATATTCTAAAAGCTGAAATTCTTTTTGGGTGAGTTCAAGCCTTTGTTCTGCGGCCTCTCCAGGGCAAAGAACAGCCCTGCGGCGATCGCAATCTAACAGCAGCGGCCCTTTCTGAACTTGTGTGGGCTGAAAGTCTGAGGGGCGTCGTCGTAATGCCCTTAGCCTTGCTAGCAGCTCATCCATGCTGAAGGGCTTGACCAAGTAATCATCTGCCCCAGCATCGAGTCCGGCAATGCGGTCTTCTACTCTATCTTTAGCCGTGAGCATGAGCACAGGTAAGGCGTGCTTGTGCGATCGCAACCACTGGCAAAGGGCTAGCCCCGATTGCCCTGGCAACATCCAGTCAAACACCCCCAGGGTATACAGAGAAATATCATGCTCAAGATAGGCTAATGTGTCATCACCCGAAAGCACCCAATCTACGACATAAGCCTCTTGGGTCAGCGTCCGCTTAATCGCCTGACCCAAATCAGGCTCATCTTCTGCTAGCAAAATACGCATGAAACCACTCAGCAACGGTCATCGACATCCCCTGTCATGACCTGTATCCGCGCCTAGTCTAACCCCTCTGGAGAACCAGCGTGTCAACACCATACGTTTCATTGCTATTTCACAATTCGCTAGCATAATGCCTATGGATTGTGTTGACTCCTACGAGGTGCCTGGTTTCATGGATAGTGGCGAAACAGTGGTCTTTTCAGAACATTTGTAAGTAAGATGCCGATGAAACGCCGTCAGTTTAATCGCTATCTTGGTCAGGGTCTAGCTGCGGTGGGTCTTAGCCCTCTGTTGACCCAATGCGATCGCTCAGACCATCGCAGCAGCCAAAGCGGGCGACCTTACCAATCGCTACCGCGCCTTACTAGCCAAAATGGTGTGCTAGAAGCTTCTCTCACAGCACAATCACAAAGTCAGACAATCGGCCTCAGCTATAGTGGCCACGCCCCAGGCCCTATCCTCGAAGCACGTCCTGGTGATACCGTTCGCCTGACCCTACTCAATGAACTGGACACCTCAACCAACCTCCATTTCCACGGTCTGCACATTTCACCCGAAATCGACAACGTTTTTCGAGAAGTTGCTGCGGGTAGCAGCTACACCTATGAATTTCAGATACCACTCAGCCACCCAGCCATCACCGGCTGGTATCATCCCCACTACCATGGCCTCGTTGCCCAGCAGGTGTTTGGGGGCTTAGCAGGGCCAATTATCATTCGCAGCGACCTAGATGATATTCCCGAAATTCAGCAGGCAGAAGAAGCCTTGTTGGTGCTGCAAGACTTTGATTCTGCGCTAGTCAAATCTCCCGAAATTTTGTCTCCTTTAGCTAAAAGATGGGGACGAGAAGGTTCGATTCTACTAGCCAGCGGACAGCAGAATCCTATTATTGAAATCCCTCAAAAGGGCTTATTGCGGCTGCGACTGATTAACGCTTCTGCCTCACGGATTTATCAGCTTCAGCTGAGGGATCATCCCTGGCATTTGATAGCTACTGATCGAGGTGCGATCGCTGAACCGATAGAACTCGATACCCTATCGCTCTCGCCGGGCGAGCGAGCCGAACTGCTCATCCCAGGACAGCTCGATTCAGGTGACTACCCTATTTTAAGTTTGCCGTATGATCGCGGTGTCAGTGAAATGATCGCGACCATGGGCGATGCTGCTAAGCAGATTCCAGGACTAGCGATGCCGCAAACAACCGCGATCGCCACCCTACGCTACGTGCCTCGTCAACGTACTGTAGCTTTACCTTTACCGAAACAGCTTATTCCAGTCGAATCAATGCGTTTGCCGGATGCAACTCGCGAATTCGTGCTTAACCACGGTAACGATGCTTCCACAAACGACACAGGATTTATTATTAATGGCAAATCTTTTAAAGTGGGCCGGGTCAACACTCAAGTATCCCTTAACACGGTAGAAGACTGGCGCATCATCAACAAAGCCAGCATGGATCATCCTTTCCACCTGCATACCAATCGTTTCCAGGTACTAGAGCGCAACGGCCAGCCGGAGAGTCTTCGCGCTTGGAAAGATACGGTTGCAATTGGTGGCTATGAAACTGTGACCTTAAGAGTCAAATTTGAAGACTTTATCGGGCGCACCGTCTACCATTGCCACATTCTCGACCACGAGGATCAAGGCATGATGGGCATTGTAGAAATCACTTGAAGGAAGAAGCTAAATGGCTTGCTCACAATCTCAGAAACCAGTCTTGTACGCAGCTTTTATTGTTGTTGCATCATCAACCTGGAATTGATTTATCCCTTCCTGAATGCGCTAGGACTACTGACTATGGTGATTACAGGATTGCTGATGTGGCTGCGCTCACCCAGTCGCCGTAAGAAAATTCAGGCTCTTCAGGAGTTGCCGTGGTGAGCACTAGATGTAGCGTTTAAGGGAATCCAAACAGCTGAAAGCCCTTCGTGTCCAGGGTGAGGCGTTGGAAGAGTTGGTCTAAATTGAAGAGGCCATAGCATCGCCGTTTCAGGACCTTTGCCTTGTTGTTAAAGCCTTCGACAAATCCGCTGGTGAGTCGTTCGATAAAATAGTTGGTGATGATATCGAGTCGCGCTTCAACGGTCACGAGAAACGAGTCGAAAGCGGTTATCTCACTTTTGCGTACTCGTTTACACCAAGCTCGAATCGCGCATTTAGCACCCGGTTTGGTGTAAGCCTTAGCAAAGATTTGCGTGAGCTCTTCGCGGAAGGTGTAAGCCTGTTGAAGTTTGGGTGAGTGCTCGAACAGTCGCTCTAGCACCCCACGCCCTTTATCCTTGAGGTCTTCAGGCAATTTTCGGAAGGGCCGCATCGCTCCTTTGATAGTCGCATAGTCTGTCTGAGATAGGGTCTTTTTTAGGCGTCTCACTTCCTGCTTGCGTACCGTATCAGCACAGTCACGATAGGCCTTCGCAACGTGGAAACGGTCAATCACAAGTTTGGCCCAAGGTAATTGTTCTTGAGCTGCACCGATAAAACCTTTGTACAGGTCACTACAGACACGCCGAATCGTTGTTCTAATCCGCATCGGGATGGCCTCGAAGAAGTCCGATACCGTTTGTTTCTGACGGTCAGCCAGGCCTGCGAGCACTTCTACACCCGTTGTCAGCGGTGTCGTCACTAGAACGACATAGTCTCGAAGGCCGCGCTTGCGCGCAATTTCCTCAATCCCGATAGTCTCCAGACGCTCAAACGAATCCCAATTGACTTGCTTCGCTAACCAACGGTCTAGCACCCCCGTGACAATGCCAGCTTTGATGTTCAACTTTTTAGCCACATCCACAACGGTCGAATTTATCATCAGCCGCCGCCGCCAACGCTCATAGGCTTTGGTGTTAGGACTTCGAGGTTCATGCCAACTCAATTGTTGGGTGGTGGTTGGCTTTCCCTCACAGAATTTACAGCGGTAGCGCTTTGGCCGCAGCTCAATAAAAACTGGCACTTCAAA
>JBHJIY010000218.1:0-32774 GCA_050042985.1 Phormidesmis sp.
TAGACGAAGCGGGTTTAAGAGAAATCTACGGCGACCTAGTTGACCTCATTGACTTCTCCTCTGCACCAGATTACAGCGACCTAGCAAACCAAACGGTGATCGACTTCATCAGCAACTATGCAGACGGTCTCGGTCCCTGGAAGAACAACATCTTGCTACGCGAAGGTATTGATGAGCCTGTTGATGGCAATGGCGATGGCGTCGCTGAGATCACCTCTCAGCTGACGGGTGAAGTCTTCCCACTCGTCGACTTTGCTCACAATGCGGGCTTGCAAGTTCACCCTTACACACTGCGTGACGAAGAGCGCTTTCTCACGCTCAACGAAGACGGTACGCCACAAACAACGGGCGAGGAGTTCCGTCAGCTGATTGAGCTGGGCGTTGATGGCTTTTTCACCGATTTCCCTGAGACAGGGCGAATTGTTGTAGAACAGTTTGAGACCGCAGAAGAGTTCGCTAACCTGCGCGGCTCTCGCGGCTATGAAGGAATGGCCTTCAGCCCCGACCAGCAGACGCTCTACCCAATGCTAGAAGGCACTGTCTTTGGTGACCCAGATGGCTCAGTGCGCATCTACGAATTTGATGTGGCGAGTAGTGCTTTCCAAGGCATAAAGGGGTTGTATCAAATGGATGCGACCAATCATGCAATTGGTGACTTTACGCCCGTTAACGATGATGAGTATCTGGTGATTGAGCGCGATGGTGGACAGGCTGAAGGAGCGCAGTTCAAGAAGATTTTCAAGGTGAATCTTTCCAATGTGGATGAGAATGGCTTTGTGGAGAAGACAGAGCTGGTGGATTTGCTGAACGTGGCTGATCCTAACGACCTTAACGGTGACGGAGAGACAGTTTTTGACTTTCCTTTCGTGACGATTGAGGACGTGCTGGTGCTAGATGAAAAAACGATTTTGGTGGCCAACGATAACAACTATCCCTTTTCGATTGGTCGCGACTTCACAGGTGAGGCTATCGACAACAACGAGATTATTCAGATTGAGCTGGCTGAGCCGCTGGATTTGGATGAGAGGCTCGGGGTTGCTGGTCTCGATAACAGTGCGCAAGCTACTACGAGTGTTGATAGTGCGCCAGTTGACTCTAGCACTATCACTAACACCATCAATGGAACGGATGGTGATGACACACTGATTGGCACTCTGAGCGCAGATAACCTCCTTGGTGGTGCGGGTGATGACTTGCTCAGCGGTGGCGCTGGTAACGACATGCTGACTGGTGGTACTGGCAGCGATACGTTTGTGCTGACTGCTGGAGAAGGTACGGACTTGATTGTTGACTTCACTGCTGGGACTGACCTTATTGGCCTAGCAGGTGGACTCACCTTTGGGAGTGTATCGATTGGTCAGCAGTCGGGTAATACTGTCATTGCCTCAGGTGATGAAGTACTCGCACAGCTTTTGGGAAATGCTGAATTGCCTGAAAGTGCATTCCTAGCTGTGTAACTGTTCGAGGAGTCGTTCAGATAGATTGTGAAATCGAGTGAGGGGCGGCCATCTTGCAAGGTAAGCAGGATGGCCGCAGCAACGTACCGATTACTGCCTGCGGCTTTCATCTTCGCAAGCGCTACCGTTGTTGTTGTGATGCAGAGATGACGGTGGCTGATGGCTGATAGAGACTTTGAGCAGATCGTCTATTTGGGCATTGATCACCGAGAGGTTGAATCGCTCTTTGGCCACTGCCTGAGCTTGCTTAGCGATCGCGCTCGCCAGCTCAGGATTGCGATATACTAGCGTGATAATCTCTGCTAGCTTGGCTGAGTCTCCAGGCGATGATAGCCAACCTGTTTGCCCTGGTTCGATAATCTCTAAAGCGCCCCCGGCTGCGGCTGCCACTACTGGGCGATCGCTCAACATTCCTTCTACAATGACACGGCCAAAGGGTTCGGAGACAGTAGAAGTGTGGGTAATTAAATCGCAGGCACTCATCAGCTCAGGTATATCTGAGCGAAATCCTAAGAACTTCACTCGATTATCGAGTTCAAGGTCTTTTACCTGTTGCTGTAGCTGCATAGCATAGTCTTTTTCGCCAAACAGGGCGTCGCCGACTAACACAGCGCAGACCTGTGGTGGACAGAGCTTGAGTGCGTCGAGGAGAACGTGTTGCCCTTTCCAGGACGAGAGCCGACTAAAGTGGCCGACAACAAACTGATCGGTGAAGCCTAAATTGGATCGGATTTGAGATCGCGATCGCTTCGCTCTGCGAGGAGCAGCATCTAGGTCAAATCCGTTGTACACCACTTGCACTCGCGCCGCCCGTCCCCCTGCGCTGACGAACGCCGATCGGCTAGCTTGGGAATTTGCAATAACCAGTACTGCTTGATTTGCACAGGTGACAATAATTCGACGGCTGAGCGCGCTGAAATGCTCTGCCGAGAGAATGTCGTGCAGATGATAGACCAGTGGCTTTCGGCTGAGGAGGCTGGCGATCGCGCCGACTACCAGTGCTTTTTGGGTGTTGGCATAGATGCAGTCATACTGAGCGCTTAGGCGACTAACCTGCCAGATGAGCGGCCAGAGCTGTCCTAGTGATTTGGCGGCTTGCGCTATGCCACTTTGCTTTTGGAACTGAAGCGACTTTTGAGCTAGAACCTCTACTGCAATGTTCTCTTGAATCAGGCGCTGCGGAAATGGCCCCGCAGAGAAGGTACAAACTAGGCAGCTTTTGCGGTAATACTGAGCCAGATCCAATAGGCACAGCTCAGCGCCTCCTAGTTGGCTACTTTGATCCAAAAATAGAATTTTCATAGCTGCGGTATCCGCTAAACATTTAGTTCTTTGATAACGAACACTGCGTGGACAAAAGCTCAAGCCATTGAGCAGAGACTGTTTCTAGCGAGTACCGCTGAGCCGTTATCGCGGCATTAGCCGACATCGCCTCCCAGATAGAAGGGCTTTCATTTAAAGCGTGAATGTGGCTGATGATTTCATCGAGTGACCTTTCTGCAACCAGAAATCCATTCTCCTTATCCGTGATGATGGAACATGGGCCAATATGTTTCGACGCAATTACCGGTAGGCCAACTGACATCGCTTCAACGATTACCATCCCGAAGAGTTCCTCCCATCGACTTGTCTTTTGAGAAGGAACCAGCAGTACATGGTGTTTAGCATATATTTCAGCGAGCTTTTTGCGATCGCTCACCTTCCCGTAGATCGTTACATTCGGAAAATCCTGAAAACAGTCGAAAGACGATCTTAAAGAACCATCTCCAACAATACCGAAGTGAAATGACCGATCGGCAAACTGTTCAATTAGTTTAGGAAATAAACCCACTCCTTTCTTCTCAATTAACTCTCCTACGAATAAGATCCCAAAGGAATGATCCAACTTGGCGGTTGGTACACGATCAAACTCAGAACTTACGACGTGAGGAATAACACTAATCCGGGTTGCTGGAAAGTGCTGATGCACGTGTTTAGCAGCTTTAGAAGCAACAGCCACTATTTGAACAGACTCCGATTGCAATACCCGATGCCAATGCCATCGGAGAAAGTAGTTTAGAACCCCATATTGACGCGGAACCTTATCTATCTGCCAGTTAGGCCATGACGTATGGTAAACAAGGCAGTTTCCTTTTGCTAACATGCCGTACCAAAGCATTCTAAAGTCCCAAGGTGGTATGCCAAGGATCACAATTTTACCGCTAAGAAAGGGGACTCGCAGCCTGAATATCTGATTTTTGAAGGCACGGATGATAGAAGCCTTTATAGGTAGCCTATCTCTAAGAATATTTCGAACAAACTGCTTCAAAACACTAGATTCTACAAAATGAAGACTTTTAAGTTTGTCCCTTTCTTTTAATTCTGAGATAGCTTCGAAGTATTTCTGCCCGTTAAACTCATGAACTATCACCACGCTTAAATTTTCCACAAAACTTCCGTTATATAAACAGCTCACTAATAAACAGACAGTGCTTCCAAAGCAGGTTCTATGTGCTCGATGCTTTCAACAAATCGGCAGACATTAATGTCTTTTGTCCAAGGCTCGTAAAATCCTTTATTCTTGTAGTACGAATTAGGTAAAAAGACATGAGGAATATTCATGAGCAGGTATGATATGTGTCCGTGGAGACGCTTCCTTATCATTCTCAGTGGGCTTAGCGGGTTTAGCTCAAATGACTTATGTCGAATGCCTCACATCGAAAAATCATAAGGGGGATATGTTTTCTGAATCTGATGCCAGCGAAAGTACGTCGCCCATTTCAACGCTTTTCGGTCTTTCCAGACAGTAGAAAAATTATCAACTAATTCCTTGGCTAGCCATCTCATTCCCCCCTCATCAGAGAGGCCATAGTCTCTACAAATCTTTCTACGCGAGATGAAGTAACTTCCAAGCCTCAAAGGAACACTGACGAGAGCCATCGGCAAGGGTTCGTTGTACATAGCCGCAAAGCATTTGTTTCGGCAGCCGTTTCTCATATGTCTCAACTTACTTCTACCAATAGGTGAATGGTAGTGAATAATTCCAACATCGGGCAAAAACAAAACGTGAAAGCCGCTGTTTAGCATTCTTTTAGCATATTCGGCTTCCTCGTATCCGTACCAAAAAATGCCACGATATCCACCCAACTGTAGAAATAAGTCGCGTCTAAGCATATGACCAAAACCTATATAACTACAGGCAAAACAGGCATAATCTACCGGAGCAGGCTGCTTGTTCTTAGGCAACAAAGTTCCATCTTCGCCTGATTGGGTTAAGGCAACAGCCACGATTTTAGAGTCACTATCTAGCGCTTTTATTGCTTTATAGACTACATCAGGTTTGTGCAATACGGCATCATCGTCTAAGGAGAGTATATAAGGGGCAGCGGCTAATTTTGCCAGCTCATTCCTAGCTGCAATCAGTCCTATATTATCTTCAAATCGAGTCAGCCGTAGTTTTTTAGAGATTCTTGAATTGATTGAATTGATTACCTGTGGGAAAACGGGTTCAGCTGAGGCATCATCACTAACAATGACCTCAAACTCAATACCTTCTATTCTGCTCAAAGAGTTCAGGCAGGTCAACAACTCATCGGGTCGATTGCGGGTAGTGATACAAATGGATAACAGGGGAATTTTCGGTAGTAAATCTAAAGTATCTTTTCCGCTCTTATCTTTTCCGCTCTTATTCTGTATTTGCGTCATTATCTCTTTACCTTATTTGCTGATTGTCAGCTCTCGAATGTTGATCTCTAAACAACCTACTGATTTTTATTGTCTCGAAAGATATTACGAACAGAAGAACTTTACTCTAAAGATCTACAAACCAAACTCATCTCGTAGTTCTTTCGTGATAGGCCTAGCTACTAAGCGTTTGCGTAGCTTTCCGCCGTACAGCCTCACGAGGTCTAATAGTGTTTTTTGCTTTTTTGAAAAGTACTCAAGGAAAATATTATCACCGTGTTCTGTAACGTAAATAGCGCCTTGAAAAGGAAGCGGTAAAAGAGGATTACCTGCATTGGCAAAATATTTCCCCTGATGCTGGTGACGCCTGTAAAGTGCACCGTTTTGGGCTCTGACTCGATCGAGATGAGTTTCAAGCAATGGTTGAAGAAGATCGTAGCGGATAATATTGCTTGTTCCACATTTCGTATAAAATTTAGATTTTGGATAGACGATCTCCCCTTTGCTCGGATATTCAAATCCGCGACTTATATACCACCCATTGTTTTGACTGTTTTCATCTACATGAGCTGCCAGCCTACGGCTGATGCAATCATCAGAATCAACAAACATTATATGCGAAGGATTAAGCGACTCCGCGTAAACTAAGCCGAGCCATAGTTTCTTTGCACGATCGGTTTGTTTCCTCGTTCGATTCTCAGTAGGGTCTCCAATCAAATCTGGAGGCGGAAAATCAACGGTGATGTATTTAACACTCTCATGTTCGAAGCTAATGAACGGCTTCTCATGACAAACAACGATGACCCTGAAATTGGGCGATGTTTGATTGCAAACTGATCTCAAGGTTCTTTCAAATAAGCTACTTACGGTAGCCCATGAATTTGATGCGAGTTTGCTTTTGACCGGAATGATAAAGATAAGCATCGTAATTTTACCAGTTGACGGTTTTAGTAGAGAAAGACTGGTGTCTTTGAAAGGCAGATCAACAGCATGGTCATCAAAAGCACGTTCATTTAAGAGACTGTTGATCAATAGAATCGTAATAGGTGGTTTCTAGCTGATTAACAACTTCTTCCCAGTCGTAAGTTTGTTCAACTAGCCTGCGGTTGTAGCGCCCCATCTCTTGCTGTAGCTCCGGCGATTGAATCACTTCGAGTAGAGCCTTAGCCAGCAGTACTGAGTCTTCCGGTTGAACGGTGCGGCCCCCCTGCTCTGGAATGAGATAATGCAGACCACCACAGTCGCTCCCTACCACCGGCTTGCCGCAAGACATTGCTTCAAGCGCAACCATCCCAAAGGGTTCATAAAAGGACGGTACGCATACAACTGTACAGGCTTGCATTAGCTCTGGTACTTTGTTTCTTGGGACTACTCCAAGCAAACGAAGCTGAGCGTTAGAGTCCATCCGATCTATCCTAGCCTTGACCTCACTAGCATCCTTCTGCAGGCTTCCACCTACCCAAAGCTGACATGAGGGATAGTTCTTGACAACTTTTTCAAACGCGTCTAGCAAAACAAAGATGCCCTTACAGCTAGTAACCTTACCTAAAAAAAGAATTTTAGGATCTGTTGCATCAAACCTATTAGAGTCTGTAGCTTGAAACGAAGCAGCGTCAATCCCGTGCGTTATATAAGACATCTTCTTCATGACAGACTTAGAGGTAAATATCCGGTTACAGGCTGCTGGCGTAACCGCTAGCAGCGCGGATGCTCGCATTTGCTGCAACGACAGCAGCACTTTCTTAAAAAGCCTTCGACTTGCGGTAAATATGTTCTTTGAGGTGACAGGATTCTTGGCAACGATAGGGCCAAGAATAACTGGTTTGTTGCCTTCGAGACCCGCCAAAGCCAGCGTGATTCCTGGCACAACAGGATTAAGCTGATGAATGATATCGATTTTATGGT
Organism: Phormidesmis sp.; assembly: GCA_050042985.1. GTDB lineage: Bacteria > Cyanobacteriota > Cyanobacteriia > Phormidesmidales > Phormidesmidaceae > Phormidesmis. The sequence goes on from JBHJIY010000218.1 coordinate 7,026, forward strand.
CGCAAGCGATTTGCCTGAAGGTTTTTCTAAGTTGCACTAGGTACAACAGGCGTCTAGCCAAAGTGTTTTTCACCTTGATGTCTGCTGGGTATAGCTTTACGTTGTGATGGAGATTTCCTACTATTTCTATCTCATCTGCCATCACATGCAGGTTATGTCCTCTTGCTGCGAGCCTGTTGATGAACTCGTAGGCAACTAACCCATCTCCATGAGGCCGACAGTTGGTTAATAAGTCTGATGGGTGAGCGATAAATATTGACAGTCTTTTTTTCGTCAGCATGACTTCTAGGTAACTCTAATACAGTGGGTGCGACTACAGTAGATACGATGATCTCTAGTAGATAATTAGATAATGAATACTTCGTATCTTGAAATTTATATCTAAGAGACCGATAGGAAAAAGCAGGTATTTTTAGCTGCTATCTATTGACAACCTTTCTAATAGTTTGCAGCTTTTTCGATACTGCTGACCCGCTAATCCTGTACCTAAAAATCCCCAAAGAACTGTTCCGGGTAGCCCTAGCATTACAGAACCAAACAGCATTTGAACAATCATTCCTAAGCAAACGGCTCGTACGGCGCTGGAGAATGCGTCTTGTCTGACAGCACGGTCGGAGAAAAGACTGTGTAAGAGTGGAATGGCACCCCCGATATAGAAAATTGTTCCAAGCCAGCCAAGCGTCAGTAAAATATCGAGAATTGCGCTGTCAAGCAAGCCATTATTAGAGCCAAAACCGTTGCCTAAAAAGTTTGTGAGTCCTGCACCTAATAGTCTGGTGTAGGTGCCAAGTCTTGCGCCTGCGCTACCGTCTTCTCCTGGATTTGCTAACGATTGAACCCGCTCGGTGATGAATCCAGAGAAGGGTTCTAAGAAAACTAGCGGCAGTGCAAATACAGCGGCTACCACGATAGTTAATATTAATCGAATTTGCAGGCTGGATTTTAAGCTGGTAAACAAGGCGGCTATTCCTAGAATCCATCCTATCCAAGCCGAGCGAACTAGCGAAAGTAAAAAGGTTAAATATCCAAACGGAGCTGCGAGCGAACCTAAGAAGCCGGCTTCACTCAAGAGCAGTAATAAGCCTGCCATCATGACTTGAGCAAACACTCCAGGGCTGTTCATAGTGCTCCAAACGCGAACTTTTAGAGGCTCTGGTGCTCCGAAGGCTCTAGCGTTTTCACTGATTTCTATCGTTTTTTGCAGCCAAACCTGGTCCCATTCGGGTAGTACAAGATACTGAATGACGCCGTAAGCACCTGTAATGAGCACACACCAAAGAAATATTTGCTTTGTGAGTCTTTCGAGCTTTGGATAGTTTTGCCACCGGGAATATAAAAAAAATCCGAAAAGCACTGGACAGATCCATTCTAGAGAGGTAGTCATTGCAGAGATATACGAAGCCTTGATTAGGCCGATGAGAAGCGCGTAAACTGTTCCCGCTATAGACATGAAAAAACAGATTTCAATGCTATTTTTAGAAGCTTTCATTTTCCTTAGCTCTAGTCCACTAATGAGAGAAACTACATAAGGAGTCAAGATAATAGGGCTTGGGTTGGTATAGCCAGAGTAATAGTCTGTCAAGCGCCGCACGAAGGGAGAAAGAAACCAAAGCCACCAGCTAAAGCCTATGTACAGAAGTGGATGTTTGAAATAAAGAAAGGCTCCTACGATCGCTGCTGTTGCTAAAAAAGAGAGGTTTAGTAAGGAGGGTGCGCCGATAAGAGTCAGTGAATTGATTACGATAAATAGTGCGATCACCGTCCAACCTGTTGCTGGTTTTAAAGGAAAAAGTTTTTCTTTTCTTTTCATCGCTATACTTCTTCTTGTAGCTACAGCTCGCTAACAAAGTGTCATTAATGTTGAAAAATTGGCAGCTTCTGTTTCAAGTAGTTGATGTCTCCTTTATTTAGGATCAAGCTAGGCGGGCTTTTTTTAAGAACGATAGGAAATAGAACTATGATAAATAGGAAGCGAGCGGTTGTTGATATCAGCAGTGACAGACCAGCTCCGGTTAACCCCATTGCAGGAATTAAAACTATCATTAGAGGTGCGCTCAAAGCTAAGCCAACTCCCTGTAGTGCTGTGACTATGCCTGGATTTCCAGAGGCCATAAATGCCTGAGCTAAAATCATAGCTGCACCATTTACAACAACTTGTACGATCAATATTCTTAATACAGCTACAGCATTAATAAAGTCAGGGCCGTATAGGAGGCTGAGCAGGAGAGGGCTTACGATGATGACAACAGCTCCTATAGAGAGCATTGCCGCTATGTTTAGCCTGACTGCTCGCCCTGTCATTGCTACAATTTCTTCAAGCGGCCGAGCTGATGCATTTGGAAATAGAACAGTCGAGAGCGAGTTATGAAAAATGTTTAATATTTTAGATAGGCTAAGGGCTACGACGTAAGTACCCATTGCCGCCGGTTCTAAAAAGCCGACGACTATGGCCTGGTCAATGTTGGATGATAAGGTGCCCAGTACGCTGACACCATAGGAGCGAAATCCATAGCTGAGCAGCATCATTGCGGCTGGAAAGAGGTTTTGCCACTGAGGTTTAATTGTTTGCCAAAGCTGAATTAAAGTCCAGAAGAAAACAGGTATGCCATTGACGATATAGGCCAAAGCTGATGTGTATGGATTAAAAGAATGGGTCAGCACTAAGGCTAATAGCAGACATAAAGTGATAGAAGGAATTAAGAGGCGCAGACGATTTGACGCGGTAAAGTTTCCAGTTGCTTCAAGCGTAGAGAGTACAATCAGTTGAACTAAAACAATGGGGGAGTTGAGCATCAGCAGACGCGCAAACCCTACGCTCGATGCTGAGTAGTTTTTCAATAGACTAGGCATGAGCGCAATGCCTATAGCTGTGGCCAGCAGACCAGCCACTGTTCCTAAAAGCAAAGCAGCCGCAAAAATTCTTGAGCGATCGCTAGGATGTTTTCGAAGATTGTAGATGATAGAAGTCGGAAGCCCAAACGTTAGGGTGTTGGCTAAAAACATGGGCCACAGAATCATTGCCGCCTGCTCTCCCCTGCCTTCTGCGCCTAAAAAACGAGCGGTGATAATGCCCGTCCCTACGTTCACCCCGATTATCAGCGTTCTTGCGGCTACTGTCTGCAAAGTTGCAGAAGCGCTATCTCGACCTTGCAGTATCCATTTGGCTGTTGTGTAGATAGAAAGCTTTAACTTCGATAAATTAACGATCGCACTTCCTCCTTCTTCCAACCTGTAACGCTATGACAAATACGCTATGACAAATACGCCGCGACAAATACGCCGCGAGCAAGCGAACTTTAGAATGCACCGAACCCACTCAACACCTTGGGAAATGTCAACAACACAAGCTGTAGATCTTTGAATAGAGACCAAGTTTTCAAGTAGTCAAGATCGTGCTGACTGACGACTTCTAAATCGCACTGGTTAGATCTCATCTTTACCTGCCAGAAGCCGGTCATGCCCGGTAGAGCATTCAGTCGCTTACGCCCCCCAGAGCCAATGCGGATAGCATCATAAAGCGCTAGCGGCCTAGGGCCAACCAGGCTCATCTCACCACGCAGCACGTTAAATATCTGCGGTAGCTCGTCTAGACTGTATTTCCGTAGCCAGCGACCAAGCGCCGTTACTCGTGGGTCATCTTCTAGTTTGTGCAAGCCTTTTTGCCCTTCCATGAGCTGATGGTGAAGCTGCTCGGCGTCTTGCCGCATTGTCCGAAACTTCAAGATTTGAAAGAGTTGCCCCCGGCGGCCAACTCTCCACTGTTTAAAGAAAATTGGCCCTGGCGAGTCGAAATGCACCAGTGCTGCTAGCAGCAGTAACAGCGGACTCAAGCAAACGGTTAGGCTAGCCGCTGTCAACCAGTCCGCAATTCGCTTGAACCACCAGGCTATCGGAGATCGCGCTTTGGGTAGGCCGGTAGCCGCAGGTAAATGTATAAACACTCTCTTATGCGCTGTGGCGCAGGCATTAGCCCAGCTTTTAAGCGCTTCTTCTCCTAAGTTCATCTCCAGTCGAACCAGCTTGATGGGAGATTGTTTGAGGCAAGATTCAAACCACTGCGGATTTCGAAGCGCTGGGATCAAATGAGCGGGAGCGCTGCTAGCCGATCGAATCAGCAGCAGCTGTCGTCGCCAAAGTAATCTGCATTTTTCAAGACTCTGGCTCTCTGACTGGGCCAAAGGTAGGACTTTAGGCATTTTAAGCAAAGCTGTAGATGGCATCATAGGAATAATTGTGTGAAACGATAGATAGCGTTTTTTAGTGACGTCGAGAGGAGAGAGGGGATTCGCTTTGAATGGCTCTGCCATTGTTTGAAAAGCTGGGCTCTGGTAGGAAAGGGCTTGAGTGGCTAGAGAGCGGGCGGCGAGAGCCGTTAGCCACTATTCCTAGCTGATTGACTGGCGCTAGAATGGCAGTAGCCTGTGAAAGATCGCTTTGTGTGACACGCTCGAGTCGGCTGATGATAACTACGCCCTCACAAAGGGAGGCGATTTGCAGGGCATCGACCTGTCCAAGCACATTAGAGGTGTCAAATACAACAAAGTCGTACTGTTGTTCAAACTTGGCTACTAGCTCCCTCATTCGATGCGAGTTTAGCAAGCGTACTGGATCTTCAGAAAAGGAACCCGCTGGTAGGATATCGATTTGAGTATTGGCTAGCATCACACTGACTGGTAAAGGGGTCTCTACTGAATCTGATAGCGTTGTTAAGCCGTATCTGTTGGAGAGTCCGATTTGCTCGTGCAGAGAGGGCCGACGCAGATCGGCATCTATGAGTAATACTCTCTTTTGCGATCGCGCCGCACTCAGTGCCAAACCGATGGCCAGTGTTGTTCTCCCTTCGCCAGCCACTGCGGAGGTGACCATGACTGACTTTGGCCCTGCGTTTAATTTCGACTTTGACTTTGATTTGGGCGAGCTAGCCGTTAGCTGAATGTTTTTATAGATGAGATCGACGGCTTCACGAAAGGGTTCCCACTGTACTTTGCCCAGCAGATCAGATCTCAGTACAGAAGACGTATCCTCAATCGAGAGTTTTAGCGATCGCGTTAGTGGACTAGAGTGACTAGCCGATTCTCTAACTGCTGGTAATACTCCCAGCAGCGGCAGGGCTGTCTGCTTTTTAAGATCTTCAGATGTTCGTATCACCGTATCGATAGATTCTCTGCCATAGGCAAGCAGCCCGCCGATAAACAGGCCGGCAACACCGCCTACGGCTAAGTTTTGTACTGGATTAGGAGAGATTTTATTGCCTAAATCAGCCGATTCGACTATTTCCCACTTAAATCCGCCTTGCGCCAGATCATTTGCCAAGGCTTGACGCGTCTCTAAAAGTTGTTCTAATGAAGCCCTTTGAGTTTCAACTTCTGGCTGTAGTTTGTCATAGCGTGCAATGAGTTCGGGATAGGCATCTAACTTTTGCTGTAGCTGCTGCTGCGCCTGCTCTAAGCTGTTATTGCGAGCGGCCAAACCGTTGATTCTAATTTGGGTATCTATCAGGTTTTGAACGATTGCTAACTCGTTTTCACCTAGCTGGCCGCTAGAGAGCAAGTCGGCCTCTTCGATGAGTTCGCCAGATCCTAGCAGCCGCTGACTTTCGGCCCTCAGCAAATCGACTTGGCGATCGCGCTGTGCCTGCAAGTCTTCTGCTACCGGGTCTGAATGAGTGTAGACAGCTAGCCGCTCGGAGAGAGCAAGCTCGCTAGTTTGCAAAGCATCTAACAGCGTTTGATAGCGGCCTGATTGACTGAGCTTGGCGGCTAACTTAGCCTGCGAGGGATCGACAGAGAGTGCTGCTTGAGCGGCCTCGAACTGGGCCTGTGCTTCTTGATAGTCTGCCTGAACTTCTCGCTGTGTTTGCACTAGCGAATCAAGCGCTGCCGAGGCTTCCAAAGACTGTTGTTCAGGATTAATCGTGCCACCCGACTGCCGAAATCGTCGTAGCGCCTGCTGCGAGTTAGCCAAATCGCGCCTAACTTGCTCAATTTGTTGATCGACCAGTTTGAGGCCGTTATCTAACCGCGCCGTTTGTTGATTATCGTTATATTTGAGATAGATCCGCTGAAGCGCCTCTAAAGATTTCTTCGTCAAATAGTTATCACTATCTGTAAACACAGCTTCAAAAATTCGCGTTCGGGTGCTATTTTCTTCTAGTTGTGACAAGCTCAGCGAGTTTCGAAAGCGATTGATACAATCCTGCTGGCTCTCTTCTGGCAAGCATAAATCGGAGTAGGTTAAAACCACTTCTTCAACAAACTGTTTGCTGCGCATCAGGTTAAGCTGAGTCGCATAGTCCAGCGCAATTTCAGAAGAAGAGTCAGGCGGAGTGCCTTCTTGCGAGTTGAGACTAATCGATTCAGAAACATTGGGTTCGACCAGTAGCTGCATGCTGCTGCGGTAGGTGGGAGATTGCAGTACTGTGGCGATCGCAGCGAGTCCTGTGCAGAGCGCAAATGCTCCACCCAACCAAGGCAATCGTCGCCACAAAATCTGTAGCAACTCGCCATAGCCAAGTTCTGGCTCTGTATTTGCTGTGGCTGATAAGTTGATGTCTGTCACGAGTGTTCCTTTGAGCGCAGCTGAGAAATGGAAGAGATTTCTATGGACCAAAGTCAATCTATATCCGCATTATTTTTTGAGGGATGGTGCTGTCTTTCCTGTCTAGATTAATTCCGGTTTCGGTCGCTTCGATCGCTGGCATCGATTGATCCAACGCGAGATCAACGATTCGATCGATCTGTCTAAAAAAGACCGCTTCGGAGAAATGGCTCAGCGCGTAGTCGCGAATGGCTGAGTAATTCCAGGTCTTTTGTGCCGCCTGAGTTACCGCAGTCTGAACCGCTTCAGGTGTTTGACGAGTAAAGAACAGGCCGGTTTTTCCGGGCACCTGAGTATCTAATACGCCGCCCGCACCGTATGCAATCACTGGCGTTCCGCTCGCATTCGCTTCGATTGGCACCAGTCCATAGTCTTCTAATGCCGCTACGATCACCGCCTGAGCGCTGGCCATAAGGTGCGATCGCGTCGAATCGCTGACGTGACCCAAAAAAGCAATATTATCTAGCGCTTTTGCTTCTAAATAGTCTCTTTCTGGGCCAGAGCCAATGATTAATAAAGGTGCTCCTAACCAGTTAAATGCTTCAACAATAATGTCTATACGTTTATAGCCAATTAGCCGAGAAGATACTAGGTAGAAATCATCTTTTTTTTCGCTAAAGACAAAGTTACCAGCTTCAATTGGGAAATTAACAGTCGTAGCAGGGCAATGATAGGTTTGCTCAATTCTTTTGGCCACAATACTCGAATTAGCGACGTAGAGATCGGGATTTTGAGCATGTTTGAGGTCTGCTCGTCGCATGCGATTAAAGATAGGGCGAATCAGCGGATATAGCTTTTTGTAGCTTTGATACTGCTTGAGATAAGTGTTGGTATCCCACAAAAAACGCGTGATGTTGTGACAAAAACAGATATGAGTTGCATCGGGTCGTTTTTGTACTGCTTTAGCAAAGCCAGTCGTACTGCTAATGATCAGATCGTACTCTTGAAGATCTAGCGCTTGGAAAGCTGAGAAGTAAAAAGGTGCCAACAGCCTAAAGTATTTTGCGCTGCCTGGAATGGCTTGTAATCGAGTTGTTCGAATCGGTCTGTTGTCATTTTCGCTGATCTGTATGCTGGTTTGTGAGCTGTAGATAGACGTATATATGTCCGCTTCAGGAAAATGTCTGCAAAGCAGCTCAAACACACGTTCTGCGCCCCCCTGCTGAGTCAAATAGTCATGTATCAACGCAATCTTCATAAAGAAATCTAAGATAGAATTACGGCTAGTCGAGGTGACCGCGATTGTATTGAGCTTTAAAAACCTAGTAATCTTAGGAAGTTGAAGCTGCCAGTAATGGGAGAGAGTACAGAATTTACCGTGTCTGTCGTTCGGCTAAGTCCGTTTGTTTCGACCACAACAGTATCGTTAGGTCTCAGCGGTGGATTGTCTTGAGCATTTACCCCAGCAGCAAAGTCGATATCGACTTGCCGCCGATCGACAGTTCCATTGCTATTGAGTCGAATGAGGTCAACGCTGCTTTCTCTAGCCCGGCGATTGAACCCGCCTGCGGTTAGAATAGCTTGATTTAGCGGTGTGTTTGGTGGCAGCTCAATAGCTCCCGGATTTTCCACTTCACCGACTACGTTAACCGTAATGGTATCGGGAGAGAAGCTAGCTGATGCTAGCTCGGCGGTTTCTTCTACGCTAAGCGCAGTGGCGGTGGGTACGATGATGCTATCACCTCTTTGCAGCGGTAAGTCTGCATCCAATTCACCCGATTCTAGAAGCTGCCACAGGTTTACCTCAAGTGTCTGTTCTGTTGCTCCGATAGCCTGCGAGGTTTGACGCTGAATGCTGATATTGCGAACGTCCGCAGACTGGGTGATGCCGCCTGCCAAGCTAATGACCTGAGTGAGCGTAGGTACGCCGTTTTCATCATCGGCTGGGAGGGTATAAGCCCCTGGGCGGTTAATCTGTCCGGCGATTGCCACCTGTAGCGGTCTTGCTGCTAGCAAGCTTACGGTTGCGGTAGGTCGCCGAATGTATTGAGTGAGCTGAGCGGATATTTTCTCCGAAGCCTGCTGAAGCGTTAAATCTCCAACAGAAACTTCGCCCGCCAACGGCAAATTTAACAGCCCCCCAGCCAATACAACAAAATCGCCGCTATAGTCTGGCGCGTTAAAAACAGTTACCTGAACCCGGTCGCCCGTTCCCAGAAGATACTGACTATCGACGGCAGGACTGCTGACGTTAGGAGTGATGGGGGTATCATTAACCGATTCGGTTGATGTCCCGCGATCAGCAGAATCAGAGAGGTTAGGAAGCTCTCTCAAGCCTGATGAATCCTCTGCTACAGCCGCCAAACAAAACGTGAATGAACAACAGATGGTACAGGTCACCAGCAATGCTTTAGGGGTTGGTAACCAGGACCGGCGTACCTTAAAAAGATAGTGCATTTAAGCTTGCATCCTTGTGCATATTTGTATTCATACAACAACTTTCCATATCCCTTCTGCCGCGCTTGCAATAGATAACTTCAAGAAAATTAAGCGACTAGCCACAATCTTCTAAGCCAAGCAAACAAGCCAAGCAAAAACATAGCGACAAATGGTGAAGGGAAATAAACAGCCGTCCCTTGAATCTGATAGAAACTAGGTTAATAAGACAGAGAATCACTAATAGATATCTATCTGGCTAAGCACAAGACTGACTCCGCTGTCGTTGAAAGGCCATGTACGATCACCCAAGCCCACCTTTCTATGGGTAGGCCCAAACCGTTGGTGCGATCGCCAATTATTAGGGAGACTAGTCTAGCTGGTTAGTCATCTATTGGCATTTCTAAGAGAAAATTACCCAAATACATTAAGAGGTTTCAGTAAAAAGGAACTATAGGCTGTCTAAAGGTTGTCTAAATTTTGCCTGACCGGCAACAACGTAGACACTATGTAAGCGAGAAACTGTTGAATACGCTAGTGACAAACTCAGGATAAACAACGAGCTGAGCTGAGTGAACATCACCCGCTCAGCTCACCGCTCAGTTGTGATCTCAATCTACATCAAAAAAAATAAGTTGACACACCATTTCTACGAGAAAGCGCTGAATTATCTGCACAGTATGACGCTCTATTACCTGCTGCTAGGACGTTTGGCTCATAGAAAACAAATTTAAAATTCTCAGCCAAATAGCTGAATTTAGCGAGAACTTAGCAGGCTCGCTGAAACCTGAAAAATCTTCTTTTCTCAAAGAATTTCTGGATAATGCTCATTTATGCTGGTTTATTTTGCAAGCGTTTCCATACTGAGTGATAAATAGCACTAACTGTTCACCCTAATTCTACGAGTGTGCTTTCAAAAATCATTTGCATTCATCTTAGCTTTGCACACTATATATAAAGCTAATTTTTTCGTAAAATTAACATGTTTGCCTTGACGTAGGCCTAAGTTTATTGTAAAGCTTCCCTTAAAATGCTCTTGGTTTTCTATAGCTTCTGCGAGTAATCGAGCAGTAGAGGTATGAGGCTCCTGCTTACTGCAATTAGACTTTGCTTTCTCTTCCTATCGCCTGTAGGTTGGGTGTCAAGTATCAAGTACAACAAGCAGATGTGATCAGCCGTTTGGTTAGAGACCTACATTTGATTTGTCATCTGCCGCTTCACCGTCTTCGACACGTGATAACCTTGGCGTTCTGTTGCGCAGGCAGATGCGATCGCGAACGAATACGCGACAGTAAGTAGTTAGTGTTAGTACCGAGCCCTAAGATGGGTCGACCTCAATCGTCATTCGCACGTAAGGGAAAACAGGTGTATACTACACCAGCAAACTAACTAAAATTATTTTGTATGTATAAGTGTGCTATCTGCTAGATGATTTGTAACCTGTCTTATTTATTTAAAGATGTGAAATGCTTGAGAAAATTTCGCTGAAAAACTTCAAAGCATTCAGTTCTCTAGAGGACTTGGATATTAAACCGATTACTATCTTGTCTGGTGCGAATAGCTGCGGGAAAAGCTCTCTATTACAAAGTATTCTGCTGCTGAAGCAGACCTTAGAGAGTCAGAGCCTCAATCAGTCGCTACTGTTGAACGGTAGATTTGTTCGGCTTGGAACGTTTGAGAACGTTATCTTTCATAAGAAGTCAGAGAGCGCTGTAGAGCTGAAATTCTCTTTTTTAATTCGAAAGAAAGATTTCCCTAGCATTTATAAAAGGCGAACATTTGCTCTGAGCATTTTTTTGAGAGAGCTATTTCAGCATGGTAAAAGTTTCTCAGTTCAGCCTGGTAAAGAGGTGGAATACGCTATCTCTTATAGAGTAGTTTTGAAGACTAAAGAAAATAAGCTAAAGAAGTATCAGCTCAAGCCTGTTTTAGTTGAAGAGATAGAACTCATTACTAAAGTGATGGATTCCGAGAAAAATGTTCTTTCTAAATCAACTGTAGAAGCTAACCACATACACGGAAACTCATATCGTCTAGAGTGGGCTAATGTAAAGAGTAGAGTGGACAAATCGCTAGAAAATGACCCTGAAAACATTGATAAAAATAAAGAGGATGAAGGTGAGGAAGTTGTTAAAATCTTATTCTCAAACTTCTTCCCAACTGTCATTGCTTCAGACTCTGAGGAAGCTAAGAAGGGAAGAGCCTCCTACAGAGATGCTTACATTGTCCTTCGCAGAGCGAGTGACTTTCTGCAAAACATACTCAACTCCTACAGCTATATAGGCCCGCTAAGAGAAGAGCCCTCACGTCGATACATATACGAAGACGAGATTATAGAGATTGGGAATAAGGGCGAAAACGCTGCTTATATTTATCTTTCTGAGGGCGAGGAGTATATCTCGGATACCTACCTATACAATCCTACAACGGACTCTTTTGAGAAGTCAGATGAAAAGCTGAAGCTTTCGGAGGCTGTTCGAAGATGGTTGGATTTGATGAATATAAAGAACTTCAGCCCAGAACCTCAGCAGGAAATTATTTATCTGAACTTGAACGCAAGCCCGCTAGATTCTACTCGTGTCAGTATTGCCGATGTTGGCTTTGGCGTGAGTCAAGTCTTTCCCATTGTGCTAGAAGGTCTGCGAATGCCTAGAGGCAGCACGCTGTTACTAGAGCAGCCGGAGATTCATTTGCATCCAAATCTTCAAATGGATATGGCAGATTATTTTATCTCTTTGGCCCTTTCTGGAAAGAGAGTGATTGTTGAAACTCACAGCGACCACATCATCAATCGGCTTGTGAGGCGAATTGTAGAAGATGAAACCAGTCAATTGAGTGAATTGGTCAAAATCTATTTTGTGGGATTGACTGAGAGTGGCTCGGTCTGTGACGAAGTTAGCGTGGATGACACGCTTGGTATTGTCAACTGGCCCGATAACTTTTTTGACCAAGTGGCTAAAGAGCAGCAAAAGATTATGCTTGCAGGACTGAAAAAAAGAAAGTCATCAAGGCAAGCATAAAATATTAGCTATAAGACATCAGCCATGGAGAACAACTGCATTTTCGATCCATCTATCCTATTTATATCTGAGAGTGCGTGGAGAGATGCGGCGAGAAGAGATATTTTCCTGGAACGCTTTATCAACTATCTTGACATTGTTGATACTTACACTGATAGCAAAATCTTTTGGACAGATTCACTCGAAGAGCTCTTGATGAATCACGTATATGCTACGCCCTGGGTGTCAGATTCTAATTGGAGTAATCAGTTTTTCCCGATCCTGTATAAGAAATTTCATCCGCTTAAGATGCTTCTAAGTGAAACGTCTGATGTTTGTGCTTGTCAGTCGGTGCCCGCGTTTCCAGGCTCTGATCTCTCGCCAGAAGTGCTAGAGAAGTTCTTGAAACTGGTGCACATGGCGATGGGTGAAAGCACGAACGCTTATTTGTGCATGGGGTTTCATGACAGTACCAGTCCTGCTGCTTATCGTTTCTTCTGTGAGTGTCACGAAAATGCTCTAAATCCAACCGTTGTTGCTAATCCAGAAGATCTCTTTCGTTATATAGATATCTCTCAATCTTGTTGGCCTGAAGTATATCAAGATAAGTTCAAATTTAAGAAAGCGATTGAGATGACTCTAACCACAAAGTTGCTGAAGGGGTTAGAAGCCTTTTGCTACGAATACGAATTCTCTGAATCCTTCATAGCAGATATTTCTGGAGAAATGGAATACAGAAGTCACATTTTGTACAGTATTGCGAAAAGGCTGACGCTGACTCAAGGTGAAGCTGTTTCTGATAGGGGCTTGGGAGATGAACCTGTGCGGGGGAAAACAGACGAACGGCGATTTAGGGTTTCTAAAGCGTGTAGAATACACTACAAATATTTGGAAACGGGCAAGTTGTTACTATTCCGCTACTATAGCGCAGGCGAACATGAAAAGGGCCTGAAGTAACTGCCCTAATTTTCATATCTACTCTTAATCTCTACTTTTAATTTCTATGCAGCTTTGGTGCCGACCCCAATGTACATAATACGGTCGGCTTCTGGGCTGAAGTTTACCTCAAACTGACCGCTTTGCCAGTAGCGCTGTAGGCTCTTCCACTTACCCAATATGCCCGTGCCAAACAGATCGAACCCGGTGATAGCAGTTGGCTGAATGCCGTTTTTGTGCAGTAGCTCAGAGAGTTCTGATGGTGTGATGAATTTGCCCCAATCGTGAACGCCACAGGGGATTTGCCGTAGCGTGTTTTCCAGCAGCCAAATCATGACCAGCTTGGATTGCCAGGTGCGGTTGATGGTATCGAAAAAGACTAGACTGTTCGGTTTGCTTGCTCGACTAATTTCTGAAATAGTTTTAGAAACATCATTCACATGTTCTAGAACGTCTACACATACAACAACGTCGAATGTGGCTGTGTCGAAGGGGAGATTTTCGCTGTAGCCTTGGCGGTAATCAATCGTGAGATTTACTTCTGTTGCATGTTGTTTTGCGGCTTCTATGCAGCTAGCAGATTGATCTATCCCTACAATATGAGCCCCACGCGCTGCTAAGAATTCGCAGGTGTACCCGCCGCCACAGCCTACATCCAAGACTTTGAGACCTTTCCAGTTGGAAACATACTGGTCGAAAAACTGAAATCGTAGTGGGTTTAAGCGGTTTAGCGGAGCAACGGTGGCGCTCTCTTGCCACCATTGGCTAGCCCATTGATCGTAGTAAGATAGGTTGTTGCGCTGCATAGGTTGAAGGGAGAGGGTTTGGCTGACGTTTCTATTATTATCCCAACACTGAATGAAGGGGAGTATTTGGCGCGATCGCTACGATACCTCACCATTCTCACGCCACCGGCTAAAGAGATTATAGTTGTCGATGGTGGTAGTACAGACGCTACGCTTGCGATCGCTCAGTCTGAGCGATTTACCGTGCTCTGTAGTCAGCCAGGGCGGGCTGCTCAAATGAACAAAGGGGCCCAGTATGCAACGGGTGATGTGCTTTGCTTTTTGCATGGCGATACGCTGGTACCGGATGACCTGATTGCCGTTATAGAAGAGACGCTAGCAGATTCAACGGTTGCTTGCGGTGGATTTATCTCTTTGATGACGGGTAAGCGTGTTTGCTGGCTAACGTCTTTACACAATGCGCTCAAAACTTATAACGCGCCGCTGTTGTTTCATCCTATTTTGTTCTTTCAAAAGGGATTTCGGCTTCTGTTTGGCGATCAGGTGATGTTTTGTCGGCGGCAGGACTTCTGGGCGTGCGGTGGGTTTGATGCTGGGCAAATGATTATGGAAGAAGCTGACTTGTGCATTCGGCTGTCGCAGCTCGGGCGAATTATTCAGGTTAATCGCATAGTGCTATCTTCTGATCGGCGGGTGGCAAAGTGGGGCGTTTTGAAGGCAAATTTTATTTACTTGGCGATTGGCTTTTTGTGGGGGCTGGGTGTGTCAGATGCTACGCTAAAGCGGTTTTACGAAGACGTGCGTTGATTGAGCTGCCAGCTGTAGGGCAGGTATTCTACGGTGGCGTCCGCTGGAATTTTTATGTCTTTTAAGTAAGGCTGAATGTAGCTGATGACTGAGTCTGACTGGGCTAAGAAGTCTTTTGCGTACCAGTCGAATATTTTGCTGCAATACAGAATATTGTTGTCTGCGTCGTATCGTACTTTATCTGGATTGTTGATAAAGCGCTGGGTGTCTTCTTCGAGCTGCGCATTTAGCTTGTTAGGCAAGTAAGCGCCTGCTCGTAGCAGGGGACAGCCTGCCGATACGCAAACGAGGGCGAAGTGAATGCGAGAGTCGCTGTAGCGTTCTCGTAATACGCCGTGTTCTATTTCGTCTAGACTGAGCGATCGCTCATTCAGGGTATAGATGTCTTTTTTGAAAAATAGAAGAAATTTAGGCCAGTTTGGTACGCCCAGAAGGCTAGGCCGGATAGTGTCTATAGGGTATTTCTGCTGGACTTGTTGAATAGCGAGAGCGTTATAGAGATTGATGAGGAAGGCAATTGCACTCTCCCTATCCAGCTCATCGATGTTCACATGGCTGATAGCCTTTAGCCATTGGTCTAGTTCAGTAGCTGACGCTGCCTGCCACTGAGCGTAGTCTACTTTGCCTTCTGCTACATAGCGGCGCAGCAGATTATCCCACGGTGCAAAGTCAATCAAACCCAAGTTCCTTTGTGTATAGCGACCTATGCATTATCGACGAATTGAGCTTTGAGTGCTTCTTTTTCTGCTACTACTTGGTGCCATAGGTGAAGATCCTCTGGGCGATCGACATCTGAGAGCGGGGGGAGGAGAGCGGTAGAAAGGTTTTGCTGCCCGGCGATCACTTGAGTTTGGGTGAGGACGCGATCGCTACCCCAAGCAATGCCGTCAAAGAGAGCAGGACACATGTGGCTAAGCCCGATGAGATAGTAACCGCCGTCTGTCGCTGGGCCAAAAACAACCTCATGAGTATGCAGTAGGGCCAGTGCCTGAGTAATATGGGCCTCGTTTAAGTTTGGGCAATCACTGCCGATGATAACGATACGCTGTAGCCCAGCGGTGAATCCTTGCTGGAAAGCTGTGAGCAAGCGCTGGCCCAAGTCACCTTCACTTTGGGCAACCAGCGTAAGCTGATTGCCCAGCCATGTGCGCATTTGTGAGCGCGTACCGCCCGTAAAATGTACTTGCAGGGTGAGATCTTGGATTTTTTGAAGGTGGTTGACCAAGTGCTCGGTCATTTGTTTCTGTAAGTTGGCTGCGCCGAGGTCGCCAAGTAGTGGAATCAGCCGAGTTTTGGTGCGGCCTGGCGCGGGGAAGCGTGTGAATATGAACAGGGCACAGTCTTGGTGTCGTCTCGTTCTATCGCTCTGTTGTTCAGGCAGTTCCACAGGGTTCTTTGTATTGCGTTTTTACAGATCTTGGCTTAGCAAACTACTAGCAAACTATTAGCACTAAAGGGTCAGGGCGAATAGCAACGATAGCCGGACCAAAAGCAGGTGTAGCAATATCGCCAGTTGAGAGAATGAAGTCTGCCATAGGAGGAAGATAAGGGTATGGTTATCTCATCATTTTATTTATGGTATAGATTAATTTTCTACTGTTTAGCAACACTTAGTCTGTAACAAAGTAAAAAGAATGATTGCACATTGCACAAGGCGCACAAGGAATGAATATTGATCGATTGCCCCGTCGACTAAGGTTCCTATCCTTTGCTGTCATTGCATTTTTAGTCTGTCTATGTCTGACGGGCCGTGCTCAGGCCGAACAGGCTGGCACTAACATCTGTAACAATGCGGAGTCGCATAGTGTTGAATACCAAAATAAAAGTATTTACTGCGCATCCACGCCTGAGGAAAAAACAAACATCCTCAACAAAATTGACATTTTTGCAAAAGATCGCAATCTTCCGCTCAGCGCACTTCAACTTGAGCCAGACGAAGCTCAGGTGGAAGATACGATTAAAGACAGAAATATCTATTACATCAGAGATCCGTTTTCAGATTCTGAGATTAGCCAAGCAGAATCATTGATAACTGTTCGCGCGCAAACGTTTACCAATGCGGAGGAGGTTCTATCTAACCTGCAGGAGGCCGTCCAGACTTACCGTCGGCAGTCATTTGGGTGTGAATTGACAAACCAGATAGTATCCATTGGTACAGCTGAGACCAATGAACCGTTCTTATGTGTGCACTCAGGCCTACTTGGAGAAGATTTTACGGATAGGGCCGAAAGAATTCAGCAAAAAATTGAGCAAGTTGCAAAGGGGAACATCAATATTGAAACGCTTGAGATCGTTCCGCTTTCAAGCTTAAGAACCTCAATGGGCATATCGAGGTATGAGGCGCTTGAAGGCGATAAAGATGATATTGACAAACAAGCTATGGCGATTGTGTCAAAGTCACCAAGACTCATGCGGCAAGACAAAATCATATTAATTGTGACTGCTTTGGATGCCGCATTGTACAGGCAAGTAATGGAGCGCCCACCAACGCCCCACGAACTGGCCAATACCCATTTAAGAAACCTTATCCGTATTAGTCGCTATGCATACAGAAAGAATGCACGGCCAGTGACTTTTAATATGATGCCTTTCTTTTGGGTAAGGTCACCCATGCCTATTCTCTACCCGAGTAGTCAGGGCATATGTCAAATAGACCAGAGCGATCAGCAAGCAAAAGCTTTTAAGCTATTTCCTATTCTTCCAGCAAAGGAAGGATACTACAATGCTTCTTTTCGCGCCGATGAGATTTCTAAAAATATTGAAGAATTTGCCAACAGCTTTAATCCTTTTCCTTTTATTCCTAGCACAGTTCCATTAGAAAATCTCAAGATTTCTGCACCTGACTCTCAAGCAGGAAATCAGCCTCTCGAGCTAGAAGATTATTTAAACTATCAAATTTTCTATACCAAAAATAACCGCCAAAATAGTTTCCCAACAACAGCTGAAACCGACAGAGAGGAATCAGAAGCAGAGCGGATTCTAATTATGACCATTAGACAGGAAGATATTGAGTGCTTTCAGGGAGTAGGCAACACCGATCAGGCAGAGGGTACGCCTCCTGAGGTGATTCAAAATAAGATACGCAATGTCGTCAAGGTCTATCGAACTGCTTATCGCAATGTTGTTGCTCTGATCGTTTTAATGCTGTTTATTTTATCGCTCACCTTGGTTGTAATGCTAAGAGCATGGCGGGCAATCCCTTCAGAACGATATAAAACGGCTATCATTATCGCCTGTATAGGGATGTTTGCTACGACTATTGTGGCCAGCATTTTTACACCTTTAGTGTGGAGATCAGACTATATTCGAGCAGCTCGTGAGCCCTATCAATCGCTGCATGAGTACTTTTTCTCTGATTTCCCAGCGCTAATGAGCATTGTAATGTCTGGCTTGCTGATCTACTGGATTCTTCCGTTGATATTGGTTTTCGGGTTTAGCAGATTTCAGACTGTCGGTCTTTCTAAACAAAAGGCTAGTGTTACACTCCTCCGGTTCGGTATCTTTGTAATTACCTGTGTTTTAGCCTCTCCTCACTTTCCTGGTGCTGGGACAGTCTATCTCGCAGGCATTTCGGGATTTGTTGCCCTTGCTTTTTCGCTGAGTGCTGGCGCAGCTGTCGGCGATATTATTGCAGGAATAGTGCTGATTTATTTTAGTCAAATCAATGAGGGCAGTTGGATTCAGATCGGTGAGATTCAAGGTGAAGTGATTACTCAAAATTTGTTTGTGCACCGTATCAGAACCTCAAAAAATGAAATTCTAATTATTCCAAATGTCAAGGTGTTAAACGACAAGATTACTGACTACAGCAGGTCTTCCGCGAATACACAAGATCCCCTATTGCTCCACACAACGATCACTTTGGGGTATGACATTCCTTGGCAGCAAGTACATCAGCTTTTGACAGAAGCTGCGATCGCAGTCAATCAAGATCCCATCTGGGCGGGGCAATCATCCCCCATCCGAGAAGACAAAGCTCCTTTTGTACTTCAGCTCAGTCTAGATGATTTCTATGTAACCTATCAGCTAAATGCCTATACCAATCGCCCTGGCAGACTCTCTTTGATCTACTCTAAGCTGCACGAAAATATTCAATCAAAGCTGCATGGCGCGGGCATTGAAATTTTGTCACCGCACTATGCGGCTGATCGAGATCCTAGCCACCCAATTTTGCCACCCAGGGTAGTTGAGAGTGAATCATCCACGTAGCAAAGCTTTGTGCAGTTTTCCAGAGACGACTATTTACAATAGATGCGAACTTTGAGATATTTAAGCAGTTTTCGCCTGTGGCCCTTCTGCATTTTCTAGAAGGGGTTCTGTTTTTAGTGGGGTTCTTCTTTTTGCTGCCTGTTGCTGCTAGTGAGCTATAGCTTTGTGTGGGAGCGACTGACCGATTGACGGTTTAGTCTGTAGGATCCACATGATTGTTCTTTTGGCCGACGAAGCGATTGGCGACGGTTTCTGGCTGAATGGCAGAGAGAATGAGATGGTCGGAGTCGGTGATAATGACGGCTCTGGTTTTGCGACCATAGGTGGCGTCAACGAGTTCGCCGCGATCGCGTGCCTCTGATACCAAACGCTTGATCGGCGCAGATTCTGGGCTGACAATAGTCACAATCCGGTCTGCCGAAACAATGTTGCCAAAGCCAATGTTTATAAGTTTCATGGTTAACTATCTTGCTGAGAAATAGGAAGAAACCTCTTTACCGAGAGACAGCATGTTTTGCAATCACTCATACAGTGAAAAGGTCTACTGATCGTTAAACTCAGTATCGCTAACGGTGAAGGCTTCGGTATACCTCTTACTGGCCAAGTTTTACTGACCTAACTGGGTTATTTTAGCCTTACCCAGCTGGGCAATGTTGACTGGCTGTACAACAGCTAAAAATAATTCGTTTAGTGGTGCAGTTCAGCGCGTTCTTTCAACAGTTTCCAGGCAACCAACACGCAGACAACAGCGCCGCCCACCGTATATATTCCTATGCCACCTACTAGTAGCTGGTCACCCACAGTGAGCGTATCCATATCTAGATTCTCTAAGCCGCTGGCCTGTAGCTGCGCCGAGCCGAATAGCTTGGTGAGGCAAACGGGCAGTAGCAAGCACCCATTGTGCAGCGCATGGGCAAAAATAGCCCACCTAAATCCGTAGCGTAGGCGAACAAACCCCAGCCATAGCGCAATAATTACCTGCGGCAGCACCAGCAGCGGCAGCAGCGGCCACACTCGCGGCGCGTAGTTTGTAATGTGAATAGCCCCGAATATAAGTGTCAAGAAATAGAAGATATATTTGGGGTAGCGCTCGTAAAAGGGCTGAAAGACCATCATCTTTGGTCGCTGAATCCACAAATAAAGATTGAACCCGATCAGCATACCTGCAATAAAAATAAGCAGCGAGCCAGAGGCTACTAGCATCAACGCCAAGTAAAGAACAACCAGCGAACCGGAAAATGCCAGATTGACCGCAAGCGATCGCATGGGCAGTCGAAAAACGCTTTCTTCTAGAACGGGTGCGGCGACAACCGCTGAGAGAAACAGCGCCCAAGCAGGCATTTCGGCAATGGCCTCGGTGATCAGGCTATCGTCTTGCGCGCCGGAGAATCGGGTGATGATAACGCCAGCGAGTATTACCAGCAGGAAATGTAGCGTGTAGAGCTGGAGGATTTGACTGAAGGTTTTTTGTGGAGAGCTGTCTTCAGGCGGACTGTTGAGCGTGGGCGATCGCAAAAACTGAAGATACGTATTGAGAAGACTAGAAGCCATAATAAGCGTGAGTGTGCTTGCATCTATTCACTGAAGCTGGTCACTGAAGCTGGTTGTACTGAGACGGGTCGTTAAGAATGAACTGAGTGTAGGGGGCGTATAGATCTGGTTCTAGTAAAAAAGAGTCGTGGCCTTTGTCTGAGTGAACGGTGATGTGTTTTACGTTCATTCTCACAGCCTCTAGGGCCTGTACGATCTCTTTTTGTTCTTCTGGATAGAAGCAAACGTCTGAATCGATACTGAAGATGAGATATTGCTGATGGGTGCACTCGTCGAACAGTCCTGGCTGCTGCGCATCTAAGCTAAAGCGCTGCCACATGTCCATAATGCGCAAGTAGCTGTTGGCATCAAAGCGGGCCGCGAACTTTTTACCCTGGTGAAACATGTAAGACTCTACCGGGGAAGACAATTCATAGAACAGATTGTCGGGTTGTTCTACGGTGATTTCTTGCCTTGCTCGCTTGGCCATGACGCCTAGCGACACAAACGTTTTGTGAGAGATGATGCGAGCGAGCAGTAAACCTTCTTTGGGTGGGCCGCTTTCGTAGTAGTTGCCGCCTTTAAAGTTAGGGTCATTGCGAATGGCAAGAATCTGTTCAAAATTGTGCACACGGTGGAGTACGGTGGTTTGCAAACCTGTGGCGATGGGGATGACTTTGTTGACCCGCTGCGGACGACGGGTTGCAAGGAGGATGGCGAGCATGCCGCCAAGGGAGCTACCGATAGCGGCATGTAAGCAGTCAATGCCTAGATGATCCAGTAGATTGAGCTGACTGTGAACTACGTCCCAGGCAGTGACCTGAGGAAACTGGCTACCGTAGGGCTTACCGGTGGCTGGATTGATGGAGCGAGGCCCAGTAGAGCCATAGCAGCCGCCGATGTAATTGGCGCAAATGATGAAGTAGCGATTAGTATCCAGCGCTTTTTCGGGACCGATGAAGCTATCCCACCAGCCTAAAACGCATTCGCTGTTCCATAGGGGAGTAGCTTCTGGAACAGCTTTATTGATGCCTGCTGCGTGCTGGCTGCCGGTGAGGGCGTGGAAAACGAGAATGGCGTTGCTAGCCTCAGCGTTGAGAGTGCCGTAGGTTTCGTAGGCAAGGGTGAGTGACTCGAAAGATTGACCAGAATCGAGGAAAAAAGGTTCGTTGATGTGGAAAAACTGGGTTTGGACTGAGCCAATACTCATTTAGGAAATAGAGAAAGAGATCGACTATTGCAAAAACGTAGAGACCCACCCCGTCGCTGCGCGCCACCCTTCTGGAGGGGTACCCTGTAAGGCTGGGGTGAGTCAGGTTCACTAACCTTAAGGCTCTACGCCATCGCCTGCTTCAAATCATCGATGATGTCTTCTACATCTTCAATGCCAATGGCTAGGCGAATCAGCCCCGGAGAGATCCCCGCAGTCTCCAAGTCAGCATCCGACAGCTGCGAGTGGGTTGTCGATGAAGGGTGAATCGCCAAACTCTTGGCATCGCCAACGTTGGCCAAGTGAGAGAAAAGATTCAGCCGTTCAATGAACTGCTTACCGGCGTCCATGCCACCTTTAATCCCGAAGACAACCATGGCCCCGTAGCCACTCTTCAGATACTTCTGAGCATTTTTATGCGCTTTGTCTGTTTCTATACCTGGGTAGCGAACCCACTCCACGCTGGGCTGCTGCTGCAAGAAGTCGGCAACTTTCATCGCGTTCTCGCAGTGGCGCTGCATCCGTAGATGCAAAGTCTCGATGCCCTGAAGGAAAATCCAGGCGTTGTCTGGAGAGATGCAAGCGCCAAGATTGCGCAGGGGAATGAGACGCATGCGCAAAATGTAGGCGAGGGGTGCCAAGGGGCCTAGGTCGTGGGCCCAACGCAAGCCGTGGTAGCTGTCTTCCGGTTCGCTCATGAGGGGGAATTTGCCGCTGGTCCAATCGAACTTGCCGGAGTCGACGACGATGCCGCCGATGCCGGTGCCGTGGCCGCCGAGCCATTTGGTGAGGGAGTGGATGACGATGTCTGCGCCGTGCTCTATGGGGCGGATGAGGTAGGGGGTGGTGAAGGTGCTGTCGACGATGAGGGGAATGCCATTTTCATGGGCGATCGCACTAATTGCTTCCAGATCAGCGACTTCCAAGGCTGGATTTGTCACCGTCTCACAAAATACTAGCTTGGTCTTTTCTGTAATGGCACTGCGGAAGTTCTCTGGATCACGCGGGTCGACCATGTGCACCTTGAGGCCAAACTGCGGCAGGATGCTTTTGAACATCGTGTAGGTGCCGCCATAAAGCGTATTGGCTGAGACAATTTCGTCGCCTGCCTGGCAAATGTTGATAATACTGTAGAAAATCGCACTGGTACCAGAGGCCAAGGCCAACGCGCCTGCACCGCCTTCCATGGCCGCAACCCGCTTTTCGAGCACATCGTGGGTAGGGTTCATCAGGCGCGTGTAGATGTTGCCTAGTTCCTTGAGGGCAAACAGGTTGGCGGCATGTTCGGTATCTCGAAACTTATAGGCGCTGGTGCGATATACGGGCACAGCGCACGCCATAGTCGTCGGGTCTGCTTCTTGCCCGGCGTGTAAACATTTGGTCCCTAGGCCGTACTCTGCGCTCATAGAAAATTTTCCACGGTAATAAATTGCCTATGAATTTTAGCTCGATAGGCCCGTGGCTAAGCAGATGTACGGAAATTCTTTACGGCCAGCTGTTTGAGGCTTTTTTGATTTTATGTTTGATTTTATGTTTGAACGTCTGCACTTTGCGGTGTTAGTAGCTGCTTAAGATAGATCAAAACGGCAGCGGGGATACTGGTGCTGGCAACTAGCCATAGCCAGAGGTTTGCTCCTCCGTTTAGCGGGTGGTCTAGCGCTAGCCCGCCTAGGGCTGGGCCAATGACAAAGCCAATGGCCCAGCATTCTGACTCGAGCGAAAAGTAAATGCCGCGCTGGTCTGCGGGGGAGAGGGCTCCGGTGAGGGCGCTAGCTGCCGGGCCGTAGAGGACTTCGGCTAGGGCGGCGATGAAGAAGCCGCAGAGGGCAATGGTGAGTGCGTAGGCTGGGGTGGTGCCCACGAGCCAGAAGAGACTGGCGCTACATCCCCATAAAATGAGGCTACACACGAGGATAGAAACCTGGTTGATTTGTTTGGCCCAGCGGGTGATGGGTAGCTGGCCGATGATTTTGATCAGGGCGTGCCAAAAGAAGAGATAGCTGATGAGCTGTTCTGAGAAGCCGAAGCCAGAAGTGCCCGTGCTGTGGCTGGCGCTGGGGACGAAGTTGGCTAGGTATAGGGGTAGGGTGGCGCTGATTTGTGCGCCGTAGATGGCGAAGAAGGTGTTGGCAAGGAGAAAGGTGGTGAGGCGGCGATCGCGCAGCGCGGTTCCCCAGTTTTTGGTGACTTGCTTGAGGGTGGTTTCACTTTGCCTGGTTTCGGCGATCGCCCGCCAAATCACCACGCCAAAGACCAAATACACAATACCTTTGGCGAGAAACAGTGCCTGATAGCTCCCGTTCCACGCAATGTACTGCCCGGCGAACAGCGCGCCTAGCCCTAGGCCTAAATTGTTCGATAGCTGAGAGAGGGCAAACGCTTCTGGGCGATTTTCTTCTGTACTTAAGTCAGTAATGACAGACATAGTGGCGGGCCAATACCAGCTGATGCCTAGACCTAGCAGCACATTGCCGATAACTAAAAGAGGAAAAGTATCGGCAAACGCGAGAAAAACGCACCCCAGTGCAGAAAAGAGCGAGGCAATGAGCAGCGTGCCACGGCGGCCTAGGGCGCGTGAGTCGACGGCGAACCCGGCCAGAAAGCGACCGAAGACCCCTGCGAATCCGGAGCTGCTGAGGGCAAGCCCGACCTGAGTGGCAGAAAAGCCAAGCTGATTGACAAAGAAAATAGAGGCATAGACGAGGGTGAAGCCTTGGCCGATGAAAAGCAGCAGCTGGCCTGCCACCAAAATCCAAATTTCTCGTTGTAGGCCAGGTAGCCACTGGGTCAGGCGAGATTGCCCCATGAAAGTTTAGAGAGATAGAAGATTTGCCTATCTAGAATAGAGCAGTTACCCGCAGAAGGCTTTGGTTGTAATGTTTGCTACATAAAGCGTCAAGCGTATCTGGGTTCTAGATGAAGATTGCAAAAACGAATGCTACACAATGACAGAATCTTGTTGATTTGACCTAGAGTGAGCTGACTCATTTTAGTTCTGGTATTGCTATGACAACGATTGCTATCGGTCCTGGTCTCGCCAATTTTCCAGCATTTCCAGATCCCACGACGGTTGATCCTAGCCGCCTGGGTTTTGTCATTACAGAAGATCGGTTTGCTTTTAGCATCAACGGCTATCAGTTTGAATTTACCGGAGACTTTAGTGTGATACCGGAGCCTAGAGTCCCTAATTTTTTCGCAACGCTCGACCCTAACTTTCCACTTAGCGATTTGCCTTTTATCACTATTGCCGGTAATACGGTGACTCAAATCGCTACTGGGCAGACGGCGATTGGTTTTAGCGGCTCAGCTGCTACGCTCCCAGCCAATCTGTTTTTTGCTACATTGTTGGACCCTCGCAACTTTACCGACGACATTATCACAGCTTTCTTTGGCGATATTACTCGCTTCACCACGTTGGATTTGTCTGCTTTTACCAATGGCGCTTATCTGGGTGCTCCCAACGCGTCGGTGATTAGCCCTGAAGGTGCTATTGGTGTTGTTTCGTTCTCTTCTGAGCTAGACGGTTTTACCTTTACAGATATCCTTGGCGGCAGCGGCGACGATCGTTTGTTTGGCAATGTGTTGAACAATACTATTACGGGTGATCGCGGCGATGATTTTCTCTTTGGCTTAGCAGGAAGCGATACCCTATATGGTGGTGCAGGCGCTGATGTTTTAGCTGGCGGGCCAGGAAACGATCGCCTATACGGCGAAGCCGGGGATGATGTTTTGGTCGGTGGTGCAGGCCAGAATCATCTGGTCGGTGGACGCGGAGCTGACCGATTTGTGGCGGGTGAAGGCACAAGTGCGATCGCTGACTTCAATCGCCATGAAGGAGACAAAATAGATACGTCGACGCTGGGCATTTCGTCTCAGCAGCAGATAGCACAGCAGCTAGAGTCCGGCCTCAGCGTAAATCAGCTGGGACAGCTCGTATTGCATTTATCTCCCGATGGTACGGTGGGCAGCAGCGGCCCTGCCAAGCTTGTTTTTCAGAATCTTAGCGATGTGTCTGAGCTACAGCTGAGTGATTTTGTAACCCGCCGTGAGCAAAACAGAGCTACCCGTCGATTCGGCACGGTTGGGGCAAGCTTAGTGGGCGGCAAGCAAACAGACGATCTGTTATTTGGTAGCCCTGAGGGTAATCAGCTCTTGGGCAGAAAGGGAGACGACGTACTGTTTGGTGAGCGGGGCGCAGACCTCCTCAAGGGTGGCAGTGGCGACGACTTGCTGTATGGCGGTACTGGGCGAGATACGCTAAGCGGCGGTGCAGGAGATGATGTGCTCGACGGTGGTACAGGAGATGATGTGCTCGATGGTGGGATAGGTCACAATACGC
>JBHJIY010000219.1:0-11699 GCA_050042985.1 Phormidesmis sp.
AACGGCCGCGCTGAAAGGAGCATCGCTACCAAAGACTACGTAGCTCTCTCCTGACTGTGAGCCATTGGGATCAGCAGCGGATGCACCAATAATCAAATCATCGATATCATCACCGTTGATGTCGCCGGCACTGCTCACTGAACGGCCAGAGAGGTCACCTCCGGCAATTCCATTGAGGACGAAACCGTTACTACCATCTAGGCTAGAGAGCTCGACCGCCCCGCTGAAGGGCACATCGCTACCAAATACCACGTAGCTCGCTCCTGATCGGTTGCCGTTGGGGTCGGCGTAGTATGCGCCGATAATCAAGTCATCAAGACCATCACCGTTGATGTCGCCGGCGCTGCTCACTGAAAAGCCAGAACGGTCACCTCCTGCAATCCCGTTGAGGACGAAGCCGTTACTCCCATCTAAGTCCGAGAGGTTGAATTGTGCGGGAAAGCTCATACTGCTGCCTGTGTGATGTGGTGGGTGTGTATGCTCGTATCTTCATCTCTATGCCAATGCACCATTACACTTCGCTGCGGTGCCAGGAGCTAAAGCAACAAATCCAGTGCTGGAAACGCTGCATCTACAACAATCAGCTGCTGACGAATGCGCGGTAAGCGAAGTACATTCCCCAGCGAACCTCTGTCTTGATGTACTGCGAACAGCATTCAAGATCGTCATAGGAAATACCTGTATTTATGCGTATTAATCCGCATAAATACAGAGCGATACGTAACCGTACGTGCAACCTTCGAGAAATATGCACTCAATCCACGAACTTTATAAATGGTTCACACAAGCTTTATTCACGTTGTGGAGCGCCACGCCCTACCGACACTAACAACCCAATCACAAACGGAACCCACAACAACCCATACTGCAAAGCATTCAAACGCCAGTCTTCGATCCCGACTGCCAAACCATAGGGCAATGCAAAATAAACAAACACCGAAAGGCTCACAAGCCGAGCCCCCCAGCTTTGGCTCGCCACCGCAAAGGGCATTAGCCAGGTAAAGTACCAGGCATGAATAATAGGAGAAAGCAGCATCAGCGTCACAAAATAACGCCCCATGAACTGGCTGATACTCACTGAGCGCCGAAAGTTCCATAGGATCACCCCCATGAGAGGCAATGCATAAATCCAATTGGCTTTGACCGATGCTGGCCACATCATCGCGACAAACTGAGGAATGAGCGCGGCGCTACGACCATAAATAACAAAGGGAGAAGAAAGCGGGACGACTGGGCAGCTGAGGGGGTGGAGCTGACAGAAGGGAAAGGATGCGATCGCCATTGGCAGCGAACCTAGTAGCAATACAACAATCCACCATCGCCATCGGCTACGCCAGGCAAATAGACCTAAAAGCGGTAGGGACATCCACTTTATGCCGATGCTTGCGCCTAAGGCTAGGGCGCTGAGAGACTTGCGATCCGTTAGTATCTTGGCGTCCCTCACCCTAGCCCTCTCCCTGAGGGAGAGGGAACCGGACTCAAAGTCCCTCTCCCTGAGGGAGAGGGATTTAGGGTGAGGGCTTTCACAGCCCAACCAAGCCACCACTAGTGGCAGCAAAAACCAGCTATCGTAATGGCCACCCCCCGCAAAGCTATACATCACCAGCGGATTCCAGGCATACAGCAGCGTAGCCCGATAGCCAAATCGACGACTCAACAAGCCACAAATGCAAAGATCTGCCGCAACAAAAGCAGACTTAAACAACAGAACAGAAGGACTGATGGCAGCCAGTAAACGAAAACATAATTGAGTGATCGGGGGATAGATAGCAGCTAAGTCGGGATGGTTTATTTGGCTCCACCAGTCGAATCGAAAGGGTGCTAATACAGCCGCATCGGGTGCAAGTAAGTAAGGATTGAACCCTAGGTTTTGGATATGGCCTTCCCAGATGTAGCGCCAAATATCGTCGCCAGGATACATGGAAAGAAGAATGATGCGAGGCGCGATCGCAATCCCCCAAAACCAAAGCCCACCCACCTTTCGCAAACACCAAGCCCCGACGAACCCCACCCCCATCAGGCTCATCCCGCGCCAAAACAGCGGCACAGCCTGAGGATCGTTGAGAAAGTCTCCGTGGGGAGCCGCTAGGATGCTACCCGTGAGAAAAAGAAATGAGACAACACACAATAGGCCTCGCTGAAAGAGAGTTTGCTGACTCACGGATATCGCTTTTTCCCAAAGAGCGATCGCACCCGTCATCTGCCCAATCTTCTGAAGATATAACCTGGCTAGCGTCGTCAAGATCACCTGACCGGCCTTCCCACTACCGCGAATTGTCCCCGCAATTTTAGATCGTCCACCCTGCCGAGGAAGGTAGTTTACTGGGCGCTCACAGATGCGTAGCCCTCTTTCTACAGCTTGTGCGACGGCGTTTGTCTGCATCTCTACCGTCCAGCCGAAGCCGCGAGCGCGCATCGCGAACCCATCGAGAGATTCCTTGCGAATCAAGCGCAACGGACCCAAATCTTCATAGGCATAGCCCCAACCGAACCGAATTAATCGAGTGGCTAACCAATTACCAAAATTCTGGGCATAGGTCAGCAGCTGACGACCTGCCAGCGTTCCTCTGCGGTTGCCTAAAACAAAGTCGTATTTCTCTCGCATCCGCAACAGTTCTGGCAGCTGTGAGAGATCGTCACTGCCATCACCGTCGCAAAAAAGAATCCATTCTGCGGCTTGTGCAGCTGGCGTTTGCAGACCGGTCCAGCAGGCTTGGCCATAGCCCTGCCGAGGTTCTTTAACAACCGTAGCGCCTTGCTTGGCAGCGATGAGTAGGGTGCGATCGCAGCTTCCATTATCCACCACACAAATATTGTAAAGTCCTTGCTGCTGCAATCCGCAAATCACATCGGCAACGGTCTCTTCTTCATTTAAGGCTGGAATGATAACAACAACGTTTTCCAACACAGTGACGGTCCAATATAGTTACGCCTTCTCAATATATTGGGTTTTCAAGCTGTAGCCTTAGTGGAAGCTGAGAGAGATTATTCTGTTGTACTGATTGTCAGCACCTGCGGGGGTGTTGCATCTGGCGGATACAAGAACTGAACAGTCATATCTCGTTGTTCACCCGGTGCTAGTGTCACTTCGACAATAGGTTCGCCTTGCTCACCTCTGTTTTGCACTAGGTAAGTATAGGCTGCGCGAGATCGCCCATCGTCTTCCTTATAAAGCACCAGCACCGTCCCCCGAAAGAAGACACGAGGCTCTGGCGCAGCATAAAACTGCAAGGCATTGGCAAGGCCGTCATTTTGCAGCGGCGTCTGCACAGAAAGAGAGACTCTTTTGGGACTATCTGTATCGTTTACCAGCGGCAGTGCCAAGTTGTACTCCACACCATAGTTACCATTGCCTCGGTAAGCAGTATCACCATAGCGAGCCACAATCGGCGCACTCTGCACCTGGCCTGTACCATAAGTGTTGCGCTCTAGCGTGCTCAGCCCATAGGAAATGTGTTCCCCTGACTGAGGAATCGCCAGCTGAGAACTTCCCCTATCCGTAAGCGTACCTCGCCACTGAGACCCTTCGGCAACGCCAGATACACGACCATAGCGGAAAGGATTTTCGCGACTGCCGGGGCGACTGGGTGACTGATCGCGAGGGGTGGCAAGCTGCCCACGGAACAACAGCTGCTTCCATTCTTCTATGGTAGGCACACGTTCGTTGCCATTGCTTTGGGGGGCGTGCATGGCAAGGCTAGCCACGTACACTGGGCCGCTGCTATTAACGCGTAGCAGCGTAGATCGCCCGTTCAACCTGGGGCCTTCACCAGAGCTAGCGCTGGTAGGCGGTGGGGTGATTGGGCTACCGGGCGGGAGCGTGCCATCGGTGGCAACGTTGAGGCGACGTAGCGGAATGGGCGCATTTAGCAACAGGTGACTTTGGCCTGGAGCAATCGTGACCGAAGCAGGCAAAGAAGACTGGCGACGACCGCGCAGCACATCGTTCATAACCCGGCTACCGGGGCCGGAAAAGTTGTTGCTATACAGGTTGGAAGTACCTGAGGCGATTTCGTTCCAGGGAGACTCTTGGCTGATGTGGGAAGCACCGTCGCGAACGGTGAGTGTGACGGCGCGATCGCCCGGATTGTGAACCAAAATAGACTCGTACACCGTGCGCGTATCGCGATCGTCTTGGCCACGGGCAACGTGGTGAGAAAAGATATCGAATCGACCGTTGAAGGTGTAGTTCAAGTGGGCACGCGGGTCTGACTTTCCCCGGCTAGGGAAAGTAGAGAGTAAAATTCCATCCGTGCTGATAATTTCTGGACTGTTGCTGTTAAAGACAGGAACACTATCCAAACCGCCAGGGAGCGATCGCACGTCTTGCGGAATGGTGATGACATCGGCTTGGGCAACCAGCGTTGCCGGCTCGGTAGGCAAAGGCAAGACCGGGGCGGCATTTTCGGCGAGCGGATTCGCAAGCGAAAGAAGAGAGAGAAAAGAAAACATTGTTGAATCAAGAAGCCCGTGCGAGAACGAACGGGTTTGACCATATCACCACAGATGGGAGACTGGCAATTAGCAATAGGACAGTTGGCGTCTGTGGGTACGAAAGCCATTAATCCCAGCATATTAATCCCAGCGCATTAATCCCGAGAGTTTATGTAGAACTCAATACGCGGCTCCAGCTGACTAATCGGCAGATTTTGAGTCCAATACTCGGTGAGCGCATGGCCAAACGCCCAAGCCCTACGGTCCGCGCGGGTGCGTTCGTCTGTTCTTAGCAGAGCGGGCCACAGCGCAAGCAGGTCGAACGCGCCTTTGCCGATACCACCTGTGGTAAGCAGCGAATATAGCTCGTAAGCCATTTGCAGTTTACCAAGTACAATCGGCACTTCTTCAACTGGAATTTGCTCAATTAGCAAAGCGCCCAAGGCTGGATTGCCTGTCGTCATCGTGGAAATAAATTGCAGAACCGGGCTCTTGAGTAACTTGGTCAAGCCCTCGGTAGTCGTCATTTGGAAAGTGTAGCGGTCGATAATTTTGGCAGCAGCGGTGATGCGGGCCTCTTGATTGCGCAGGAATCGGGCAAGGCGGAGCTGCTTTGTCGGGGCGATCGCCTCCACCAAAGCCTTTGCTAGTACCTCATCGCCCCAGGCCTCTCGCCCTTTGTGCTGAGCCACCAGCGGCAGCACCTGAGTGCAATATTCGTCCAGCTGCTCCGCCCGATAGGCCACTGCATCCCGAATAGATTTTTCCTTGGGCCACGCGCCCGTTCGCCACTGATAAGGCGGACTCCATTCGCGAATGGGCCGCAGCTTATCGACCTGGTTGACCACGGTAATCACCGGCAAATCCGTAACTTCACCGCGCATTGACTGTAAAAAATCAGCGTCCATTTGCAGCGCCGGGTCCAGCGCTGGCGTCACTAACAGCAGTAAATCGGCCTGTGTTGCGTAGTCGACTACTTGCTTGCGTAAGTCTTCGCGGGCGACTTGCTCATAGCCCGGTGTATCCCACAGCGTCAAAGCTTCGTTCCCTGATTTCTTAGAATCAAGGCTGTCACTTTGCCAGCGATAGCTCTGAATTGTATCTGTACTCGGCAGCACATCTACCGCCGCCCGCTCAGACTGAAAAAGCGTATTGATCACGCTACTTTTACCGGCCCCGGTACGGCCCACCAGCAAAATATTGACGGGCGCTTGCTCAACCGATTCTGTGGGTTCGGCCCGTTCTAGAATCTCTCGCAGCGTTTCTGTTTTAGCCTTTGGCAAAGCAGGTGGGTCAGCCACGGCCTCAGCTAGCGCAATTTTTCCTTCGCCGCCGTATAAGGCTACGGCCTGCTGAGCTAGGTTTCGTAGGGCGGTTTCACGGAGCATGTTGCTGAGATTGAGCAGGATTTGCTGATTGGCCTGGCCCATATTTTTGGAGCTGACCTGGCGCGCGATCGCAGCTGCCGGATTAAGCAACCACTGCGCCCAGTTAAACGCCTTGATTAGCTTCTTAGCTGAGGGCTCCAGCTTTTGGTACAGCTCCACCCCTTCTACCATTTGCCCTACAGAGACCTGCGAAAGTACAGGCGAAAGCTTCTGCATCACGCGGTCGGTATCGTCCACTGTGCCACGAATAAGCCCATAGGCTTCTGGCACATAAATATTGAGCAGAGGCCGCTTTACCTCTGGATGATAAATCTGAGAAATAGAGGTCACCAGCGCCAGACAATGCTGCCAAAACGTCGCCGGATCGTCCCATACGGGCGCGTCATCTTGCGACGAGCGCAAAACCTGAGTGAGCGCTGCTTTTATCTGCGCAGTCGTGTCTTCTCGCCCTGTGCCTTGCGCCACGCGTGCTGCGGCGGCTGTCACCTCAGCGGTTTCCGCTTCTAGCTCAGCGCTCACCTCAGAAACCAAAGCCTCAGCTTCGGAAAACGCCGGACGCGTCCACCGGACAATCAGCAATCGCCAGCCCAGCAGCATAAAGATAAAAACCGCCCAAATCCAGTTCAGCCCCCAGGCCCGAATCTGCTGACCCGCCGCCACTAGGATAAACGTCACGATGATGGCAATCGGCGCGACGAGTACCGAGATTTGCCACGGCTTTAGTCGTATTAACATGGGCTGGTCCTTATCTTAATCAGCTCAGCTTTAGTTTAGTAGAGCGAAGAAGCTGAAAGGATACCTCTAATGACTAAAAGTCGAAATAGCTCAACATCTTTCGTGTCCGCCTGCTGCTGGAGTAGGCGCATCATAACAATACAAAAGACGATGACAGCCGAGCGTAAACAGAGGTTGCGAAAGTTATTTTTGGGTGGGCGGTGAGGCACTAGAAAAATTAGAAGTTGCTGATAAGCGTTATCTCCTAGTGTATCAAAGAATACAAATTCTTAATGAGAGGTTAATCTTTGTTTGGCGGTTTGAGTGCGGTAGCCTAGGAAAGACACTTTTATACTGGGAACCCACGTAACCAAGATGCCGCAGGCAAAGTCAGGCGATACTGTTCGAGTTCATTACACAGGCACCCTCAACAATGGTCAGATCTTTGACTCTTCAAAAGACCGAGCACCGCTGGAGTTTACGCTGGGCACGGGCATGGTTATTGCGGGGTTCGACGCTGCGGTAACGGGGTTAGAACCGGGTGAAACCACCACCAAAACTATTCCGGTAGTCGAGGCCTACGGCGAATACAATGCGGACATGGTGGCAGACATTGAAAAGGCAAATATTCCGGCGGATTTTGAGCTGGAAGTGGGTCAGCGGCTAGAAATGCAGGTGCCTGATGGCGACGCCATGGCCGTGACAATTACAGAAATTAAAGGGGAGACGGTGACGCTAGATGGCAATCATCCGCTCGCTGGGCAGGATTTGACCTTTGAGCTAGAGCTGGTGGAGATTGTTGAATAAGTAGGGTGAACGGGGGAACGGGGGAAAAGGGGCAGGGGTAAAGCCTACTCCCCCTCTCCCCTGCGCCCCCTCTCCTAACTAGAACTGAGCGTAAAAACTACGCCAAAACTTCCAACTCAGGTGCCAATGGCTCAAAGACCGCTGCTGCTAGTTTTAGACTGCTTTCTGTAAATGCAAAGTCTGTGTTCACGTCAAACGTACGCGTGGATTTTACAATCAGGTCTAGGCCATTGTCGCCGTTCCAGAAGACTCTCTTGTTGGCGCTGTCAAAGACGTAGCTACTCAAAGTACCCGAGAGCAAGATAGTATCGACACCACTTTCAAGATCGGCAATCGTCGCAAAGTCGCTGTTGCCACCTTCACCGTAGAAAACGTTTTCGCTATCGCCGATAGCAAAGATGTCTGCGCCACTGCCGCCGATGAGGCGATCGCGCTCACCAAAGCCTGGACGATTGACCGTCGTGTTGACACCAATCAAGAAGTCATCACCGCTGCCGCCGTTAACGGTGTCGTTGCTACCACCGCCCCGCAGCCGATCGTCGCCATCATCGCCGAAGATTTTGTCGATACCAGAACCGCCAAGGATAGTGTCGTCACCGCCTCTGCCAGAGATGCGATCGCGACCAAAAAAGCCACTCAGCGTATTGTCGCCATCGTCACCTAGCAGCACATCATTATTGACCGTACCAATCGCATCAACAAAATTTTCGACCTTAAATCTGGCATTCCCAAGTCCTGGAATATTTTTAACCGTCAGCTTGTTCGCGGCCAAGTTGACGTTAAACGAAGTAACGCCGCTTGCACCAGGGTCGTTGCCATCAATTCTGTTTTCAAGACCGACTGCACCGATGATGGTCTCAATGCCCTCAATGGTATCTGTACCCAAGGAGCCTTTTTCGACAACACCCAAGCGCTGTAGGGTAATCGCCTCGCTTAGGGCGGAGTAGTCAGCGGTATCGCGACCCCGGCCACCGTCAATGAAGTCGTTGCCGAGGCTACCGGTGAATACGTTGTTTTTGCGATCGCCCACCAAACTGTCGTCGTTCGAGGTACCCGTAGCATTCACAAAGTTCTCAAGCGTAAAAGATTGAGAGCCCAAACCAGGAATGCCATTGACTGTCAAACTCTCGTTTGCCAGGTTCAAATCAAAAGAGGTGGTGCCGCTAATGCCTGTGCCACCATCAATCGCGTTGTCAAAACCACGATCACCAACAATGGTCTCAATACCCAAGATTTGGTCGCTGCCTGCTGCACCTTTGTTGATAGTGCCAGCGCGCTCTAGCGTAATCGCACCGTTCAAGTCGCCGTAGTCGACGGTATCGTCACCACCTTTACCATCGAGCAAATCATCGCCTTCACTACCGCCAAAGATGTTGTCGGCATCGTCACCAACAATCGTATCGTCATTAACGGTACCGTTAACATCAACAAAGTTGAACACCTTAAAGGCAGCGGCACCTAAGCCGGGAATGCCGGCCACAGTCAGATCGTTTATTGAAAGATCTACAACAAAGTTAGCAGGGCCGCCACCAGGGATGACACCATCGATCAGGTTTCGCTGATTCTCGCTGCCCACAATGCTTTCAACATTGAGGATTTGGTCTGTAGAAGAGCCTTTATCGATGACACCTGACCCTTTCAGCGCAATTTTGCGATTAAAATTGCCGTAGTTCGCCGTGTCGAACCCGACCCCGCCATCCAACAGATCGTCGCCGCGACTAGCAAACAAAACATCGTCACCGCCCAAACCCAACAGAGTATCGTCACCACCTGTTCCGTTGATCAGGTTATTAAATTCGTCGCCTGTGATTACAGCCATAGCTTTAAATGCATTTCCTAATAAACAATTGCACCCCCAGAACGAACATTCTCGAATGTTTGTTCTAGCGTTCATTGAGTCATACAAGTCATAACCGTAAATTTACGCAGAATCCTAGTAGCCTTTGGAAAATTCATCAAAAAAAGCTGATTTGGTCGAGATTGAGTGATATTTCATATATTTCGGCCAAAATTCTTTATTCAATCTTCAAAGAAAAAGATACGGCTCCATGCATCTAGAGAAGAGTGATGTAAATTACGTGAATTTTCTCGTAGCCAAAGTATCAGACGATGCCCTTATTCCCCTATCTCCTACGGACAGAGGAATACAAAAAACTTAGCTGCGAAATAGCCATAAGTACATATTACGTATAAATAACTATATGAATACCTGATATCCATCTAAAAAAGCACTACTTATGTAGGGCTCTGGGGCAACTTTTTTGACATGATCCCCAACGCAGATATCTAAGGAAAAAACAGGCGTGGAATGAATACAATAAAAGTCCTCAGCAGAAAAGGTCAAAGACTTTTCTGCTGAGGTAAGCAAAGGCAAAATTACAGATGATTCTTATGAAAATTCAAAATCTGTACTGATGTTGAACGCATTGTTGGTCTACGATGCGACGGCTATACGATTAAAATAGCTAGTGATAAAGGCAGGAGAAATTATGGCTACCTATTTGGTAACGGGTGCAAATCGAGGCATTGGCTACGAGTATTGCAAGCAGCTGCACACGCGAGGTGATGAGGTGATCGCTGTGTGCCGAGAAAGTTCGAGCGAGCTAGACGGCCTGGGTGTACGGGTAGAGTCGGGCATTGATGTAGCGGATGAAGCGGCGATCGCAGCGCTTACAGAATCACTCAACGGCAAAGCTATCGACATACTGATCAACAATGCGGGCATCTATCGCCAGTCGAACCTAGGAGACTTGAATATAGAGGGCGTGCGAGAACAGTTTGAGGTGAATGCGATCGCGCCCCTACGCCTCACCCAAGCTCTCCTCCCAAATCTCAAAGCCTCCAAAGCCACTCCCATCAAAGTCGCTATTATGACCAGCCGCATGGGCTCTATTGAAGACAACACTTCTGGCGGCACCTACGGCTACCGCATGTCGAAAGTTGCCGTCTCAATGGCGGGCAAATCTCTCTCTCACGATCTTGAATCTGAAGGGATTGCCGTTGCTATCTTGCATCCAGGCCTTGTAAGTACCGGCATGACAAACTTCAACAGCAATGGCATTTCACCCAAAGAATCAGTCACTGGACTGTTGGTTGTAATTGATCGGCTCGACTTGAAAAATACAGGGAGCTTTTGGCACTCCAACGGAGAAGAGCTGCCCTGGTAAGTCACCTCTTAAAGCGGCCTCTTAAAGCGGCCTCTTTAAGCGGCCTCTTAAAGTTGCCAGTGCAATGAACAAGTGCGATGAACAAGTGCGATGAACAAGTGCGACGAAATAAGCGAGTTATTTGCAGCGCCGGATACCAGCGATTTGATAGAGTTGTGAGATAACACCTGTATGGATTCAAACAGCGTGGCCTCACCCCAGTCTGTCATTCAAATGGACAACATCTATCGAATCTACGGTTCGGGTGATGTTGCAGTGAAGGCCTGCGACAACGTTTCGCTCACGATTAATGCGGGTGAGTACTGCGCCATTATGGGCCAGTCCGGCTCGGGTAAAACCACGCTAATGAACTTGATTGGCTGCTTGGATAAACCCACAGGGGGCCGCTACGCGCTAGATGGTACGAATGTTTCTAGACTAGGTAAGCGTCAGCTCGCTCGCATTCGTAATCGTAAGATTGGGTTCGTATTCCAGCGCTACGAGCTGCTGTCAAACCTGACAGCCCTAGAAAATGTCACGCTGCCGATGATGTATGCGGGCATGAGCATACATCATCGGCGCAAGCGAGCCACTGCGGCACTAAGCCATCTGGGCCTGGGCAATCGGCTAGATAAAAAGCCATCCCAGCTCTCGGGCGGGCAGCAGCAGCGAGTTGCGATCGCCCGCGCCATTGTCAATCGCCCAGTACTGCTACTGGCCGACGAACCCACAGGCGCACTCGATACCCAGTCCGCCAAAGAAGTCATCGACATTTTTGACGGGCTCCACGCCAGCGGCATGACGATTGTGACGGTAACTCACTCTCACGAGGTCGCGTGCTACAGTCAGCGAATTATTCTCATGCGCGATGGCAAAATCTTAAATGGCAATATCAAACCTGATAATACGCAGGCTATTCATCAGATGGCTGCACTGTAAGGGTTAGAGCATTAACAGGGTTAGAGCATCAACGCAGGAGGCACTATGAAATCAAAATCAAAACCCAACTCGCTGCCGATACCAGATAGCAATCTGCCTGATATCAAGCCGCTAGATGATGAACTGTTGGACAATAGACTTCATCGGAAATAACATGGGTGCTCACGCAAGTGAGCCTCCTTTTGTGATTTCTAGGAATTAAGCCGCTATCTCCACTGGTCTAGCAGACTGTTGCCGATAGCAAACTCTGAAATTATGTAACCCACAGGCT
>JBHJIY010000220.1:0-26179 GCA_050042985.1 Phormidesmis sp.
CGATATAACAAGCCAGACTTCCCTCTATAGCTTTCCTTGGGACGCTGAGGACAGTTCTTGGATTGACTTGGTGAACTACGGTTGAGTCCGCTTGGTATGAAGGGAACAATACGGGTATCAAGCATCTATAAATATCTCGCCGACTACCTGTATTTTCACGGGTTTCTAATTCCTTCGACACCTCTGTAGCTTCGCTTTCTTTATGGTTAAGCCCACTGCTCACCCCCCAAACCGTCGCCCAGAACGCCCTGAAAAGCACCCTGAGAAGCGCTCTGAAAAACGCCATAAGGACCGTCGCATGGACCGTCGCGCAGCGAGTGATCTTGCAAAGCAAGATTTAAGTCAGGTTTTGCCTGCGATTTGGGAAGCCGACACTTTGGATGGTTCCATTCAAGAAGCCCTCAATGCAATTCGTGCTGAGTTCGGCTATTCACTCCTGTGGGTAGGACTCTACGACCGCTTCAGCCACAAACTCACAACCAGGGGCGTTGTTACCAATGGCCCTCGGCGATTTTCCCATACGTCTTTGAGTTTGCATCCAGGTGATCTGCTAGAGCAAGTCATCGTGCAATTGCAGCCTATGGTAGTCGCTGATATTCGAGAAGAATCGAGAGCAGGCGCATGGGCACGTATTGCTAAAAACTTTGAGCTACAGGGCACAGTGATTCTGCCCATTCAGCGGCAGAGTACTTGCTTTGGCCTAATGGTACTCAGCTCTAGGCGATGGGGTGTCATGCCCGGCATTTTAGAAAACTCTACGCTGCTAGCCATTAACAACGCACTGGCAGAAGCGATCCATCAAAAAGCATTAGAAGAACAAAGGCAACAAACCAAACAACCTGCCAAGCCGCTGTTATCTCTGCTGAGTTCTTTGAGTGAACTGTCAGGAATAGACGCTCGCTTACAGGCAGCGGCCGATGAAACCCAAAAGTTTGTAGAAGCCAAAACAAGTGTGCACTGGCTAGAGTCTCGGGAACGGTATTTTTGGTGCCGGGTGGGCAAGCACACAGGCAAAGATAGTACAACGCTACCGGTCAGCGAAATTCAAAGCCTGTACAAGCTGCTATGCAGTGGCGAAATGCTGGCACTCGGAGAATTAGAAGGCTCCATAAAAGCCAGCGTTGCCAATCGCCTGATGCGGCACTTACAGGCGCAGTCTTTAGTCGTTGCGCCTATTTTGTATCAGGATGAGCTTCAGGGATTTATCACTGTTGAAGGTGCGGGGCCACGCATTTGGAGCGAGGCGGAGAAGACCTATGTACAGGGCGTGGCACAGCTACTGGGCCTGGCAATGCCAACCGCAGAAATGGACACGGCTTTGAGCCGAATGCGCGCGGATCATCTGCTAAGCGCAGGCATTACGCGCAGCATTCACAATGATCGCGACTGGCTACATGTGCTGGGTCTATGCGTAGAGCAGCTGGCGGCTCGCATCGGGACAGACCAGCTAATTGTGCTCAATGCCAACGCAGAACGTGGCGGGTTCGACCTGTGCTATCGCACGGGTCAAGGTATAGGCGCACAGGGCATAGGCGCTCAAAATAGCGGACACCAGCGCCACTGGAATCCATTGGACAGCGTGGACGAAAAAATGCTGCGCCGGGCCCATTCTCCCGTGAGTGTAGAAGCTTTTGAAGGCGACTTGAAGTTTGCAGCTTGGCAAGGACCGCTGCGCAGCATAGGCGCAAAATCGCTGCTGGTAAGCAATACATCGCCAGGACACGCGCCTGAAGGCGTCATTATTGTCATCGACAAAATCGAGCGCCGTTGGAGCCAGGCTGAGCGGGAGCTGCTGCAAACCCTAAGCACTCAGATTGGGTTAATTTTGCACCAGTGGGTATTGCAAAGGCAAACCGATCAGCAGGCGCAGCTGCACGAGACTTTTCAGTGGGGCATGCGCAGCCTACAGCGGCTCTCGAAAATCGAAGCGCTCGATCAAGCAGCAACACGTCATATTTCTCGGCTGTTGCACGTACCGATTGCGGGGATTGTAGCGTGGGAAAACAGCGCGACATTCGCCCAAGTCAGTACGGTATCGACAGAAAGCA
Source organism: Phormidesmis sp. (assembly GCA_050042985.1). GTDB lineage: Bacteria > Cyanobacteriota > Cyanobacteriia > Phormidesmidales > Phormidesmidaceae > Phormidesmis. The sequence goes on from JBHJIY010000220.1 coordinate 2,049, forward strand.
ACAAGTTTAAGATGGAGAGCGATCGCACTATCTCCGTGGAAGCAGATGCGCTAATCAACTGGGCAATCGCAACAGAAGGCCTACTCACCCTCAAGCTAGAAGACTTACCCACAGAAATAAAGCCGTGGATCACTGGACCATCCGGTTCGCAGCTCCTAGTAATGGCCCTACGCACCGCGCCAGAACACGAGCCCAATGCGATTGTAGTCCTCGCTGATAGTGCCAATCGTCAGTGGTCTGATGAACAAACAACGCTGCTGGCCATTATCGTCAACCAGCTAGCCTGGTGCCGTCGTCATCTCAAGCTGACCGGCCAAATGCGATCGCAGCAGCAGTCACTCACTGAGCTGAACTGGTACAAACAGCATCAGGTCGAAGACCTAAACCGAGGACTAAAAACCTGCCTAAAGCAAATGGCATCTTTTGCCGATATACCTAAGGCTCGTCAGCAAATGCTGCTGCAAGACATGAACAGCCTCAGCGAACGGCTAAACCACGTCACCGAAAAGGAACGATGGTCAATCGATATCCAGCAACAAAATACAACACCTGTCATTAGTCTGCTAAAGCGAGCAACAGCTCGAGCAAATCCACTCATTCAGGAAAAGCAGCTGTGGTCTAAGGTGCACTGCGAAAGCAACCTGACCGTGACTGGCGATATTGTGAAGATAGAATTTGTACTATATGAGCTGGTGGCCAACGCCTGCGATCGCTCTCCAATGGGCGATCGCATTGACATTTGGTGCCGCCCCATAGACAGCAAATGGCTAGAAATTTCGATCACAGACGAAGGCAGCGTTTCTTCTCAGATATTGCAAGAGCTCAACGATGGCCGTTCCCCTGATTTGCTAGCACCGTCTGCGCTACAGCAGCCGCAAAATAGTCATCTCTGGGTCTGCCAAACGCTCATGCAGGCGCTAGGCGGTGAATTTACCCTCAGCTTAATGGAAGATGGCCGCACCCTCAGCCGGGTAATGCTACCTTTGGATAGCTCTCGCCCCTCGACCAGGTAGTTATCAAAACTACCTACCCTTCAACCGCCGCCCAAAAGACAAATGTCTGACCCGTACCGCTGGATATCGAAGTCTTTATCGACCTTGCATCAGGCAAACTGGTATCGCCAAGTACAAGCGATCGAAGGCAAATGCGGTCCAGTAGTCGCCATAGATGGCCAGTCTATGGTGAATCTAGCGAGTAACGATTATTTAGGACTAGCAGGCGATCAGCGGCTAGTCGAAGCTGCGATCGCCGCCACAAAAACCTACGGTACTGGTGCGACGGGCTCTCGGCTGCTGAGCGGTCACAGGGCATTGCACAGCGAGCTAGAAGCTGCGATCGCACACCTAAAAAATACAGAAGACGCCATCGTATTCAGCAGTGGATACCTCGCAAACATCGGAACAATCTCGGCCTTAGTCAATTCCCGAGACCTGATTTTGACCGATGAGTACAACCATTCAAGCCTCAAAAACGGTGCTAGCCTCAGCGGGGCAAAGGTCGTTACCTATAGCCATTGCAATCTCGATGACTTAGCCAACAAACTCGCAGAACACCGCACCAGCTATCGCCGCTGCCTACTGCTTAGCGACGGTGTTTTTGGCATGGATGGCGATGTGTGCCCGCTCCCCGAAATTTTGCACCTAGCAGAGCAATTCGACGCTATGGTGATGATCGATGAGGCGCATAGCGCTGGAGTACTGGGTAAAACGGGAGCAGGTTGCGCCGAACACTTTGGCTACTATCACCAGCCGATAGTACAAATGGGGACGCTAAGTAAGGCATTTGCCAGCCTAGGCGGCTACGTAGCAGGCAGCCGTGAGCTGATTGATTTTTTGCGCAATCGCGCGCCGAGCTGGATCTATACAACAGGGCTTTCGCCAGCAGATACAGCAGCGGCTTTGAGTGCGATCGCCGTTCTCAAGCAAGAACCGCAAAGACTCACACAGCTCCACCAAAACACCCACTACCTAAAACAACAGCTAGACCAGCTACTTCTAGATCTTGCAGACACTCCTGACAATACTCAAAGCCAATCTCTCAAGCGCCTACCCTCCGACTCAGCAATTGTGTGCCTACAGGTAAAAGATGCCGCCACCGTGTTACGCCTCAGCGAGCAGCTAAAACGCCAAGGTGTATTCATCTCGGCGGTACGGCCACCAACCGTCCCCATCAGCCGCCTACGAATGAGCGTAATGGCAACCCACACAACCTCTCATCTCGATCAGTGCATCACCGCACTAAGTCAGACGTTAGGTTCAGACGTTGGAGTTCAGACGTTGGAGTTCAGACGTTGCAGCAAATCTTGAGTCAGGCGTTGGCAGAATCCTCTCCACAGGCATAAGCCTACAGCCGTAAAATCCCTTAGAATTGGGGTCGGAAAACATCAACGCAAACTCTCGTATCACTATGGCAAACATCAACTGCGCCGAAGCCTGCAAAGAAGGCTGTGTACTAGGCGACCAGTGCCCCCACAAAGATGAGCAGCAGAAAGCCTCTGAATTCATTGAAAGCACCTCCCTCGACGACATGCTAGCAATGGCCGCAGAAGCAGTCCGCCGCAAACAGCAGGAGCGGGCTCAAGAGGGACCAAAATGGGTATTTCCCGAAGATGGAATTAAGCCATAAAGAGCGCTAGATAGAAGAGCACTTGATAAAAGCTGGCGACTAGAGCTAGTCGATATCCCGCTCAATCATCTCTCCACCCACCCTGTCTTTCCAAGAAATCTCCAAACGCTCCTGCGGTATCCCTATGCTGATACCCGCATCGTCAAAGGCATACTTCAGTCGCTGCCTCAGCTCGCGAGCAACGAGCCACTGCTTTAACGGCTGCGTTTTTAGAAAAAGACGTAGCGTAACACCAGTTGGATTGATATCATCAACGCCGAGCAAGTCGGGCGGCTCTAGAATAGATCGTTGCCACTCGGAATCTTCAGCCATTTCAGTGGCCGTTGCCTTAAACACGTAGAGCGCTTTCTCAATGTCATTATTAGGACCGACGGTAATCGATAAATCGACTTGAGACCAATCTTTTGAAAGGTTTTGAACGACATCGATTTGGCTATTGGGAATGGTAATGAGCCGTCCTTCGGTATTGCGCAGCTGAGTAATCCGCAAATTGATCGACTCCACGCTACCCGCAACATCTCCAATAACCACCACATCCCCAATTCCAAACTGATCTTCAAGCAAAATCAAAAAGCCGTTGATAATGTCTTTAATCAGACTTTGAGCAGCCAGAGAAATACCCACACCAATAATACCGGCACCCGCCAGCAAAGGACCGACTTGAACGCCTGCTGTAGCTAACGCAGATAGCACCATCACCCCAAAAATAGCCGCCCCTGCCACACCTTTAGCCACTTGAGAAAAGGTAAAAAATCGTAGGCTAAGGCGCGCAGAAGCCTCGGGAGCCCACTGCGCACCTTCTTGAAGCGCTAAGCAAACTTTATCGACAATGAGACTAACAAGCCGAAGAGCTGCGTAGGCAACACCAGCAATAAGCAAAATCTTCGCAGGCACCCCTGCCCAGTGCAGCAGCAGAGTTGTTAGCCAACGGCTATAGGGAAATAGCGCCAGAATCCATAGACCAGCACCAATGCATAGCCCAGTCTGCAATAGCAGCAACAGGCCAATAGCCATTTCATTAAGTTTGCGCTTTTGGCGATTGTCTAGCTGGGCCCGAAGCAAATCAAGGACAGAATCCACTGTGTCTGTAATCGCATCGACAACCATAGGTGGCCGCGCACCTAGAGTGGTTTGCCCCAGCTGAGTATTTGCACTGACCAATCCTTTTTGCCGGTGCTGAAGTCGCTGCTGAACGTATTTACTTCCAAAAATCAGCAGGAAAGTACCGACGACAATTCCCACAGCCCACTGAGCCTGCTGTCGCAAAAAATCAGGCTGGCGCTCTGTTCTATATCGCTCAAACGCAGTTTCTATCGTATTTCTCAAAACAACTGCATACTCGCCAGGGCTCACGTAGCTGCTAAACTGCGCATCGAGATTTGTCACGGTCAAAAATTGCTGTCCATCGACAAACACAACCGGCAGCTGAGTCGGCTCATCAATCGCAACCGTAATAACCGGGGGCACGCTGCCTTGACTAGTCGCTAACTGATTCAAGCGCTGTTGAATTTCCTGCGCCCTAATTTCCGCCGGTTGCTCACCTTCAACCGCTGGCGCACTCAAATAAAACAGCGGCCGCCCATCTAGATAGATCGGCGCAACAGCCCCTGACTCTCCTACGGCGGAATCGCCCAGTGTCCAGTCACTGGGTAGAAGTCGCTCTACAGAAGTTCGGGACTGTGAGAGGTTACCAAAGATAGGCGATGTATCTGCCAAGGACTGCGCCCAGGCGGTAGGCTGAAAGGTATGTAGCCCAACCATAAGCGCAGCTGTAATCGTAGCTAGTATAAAAGCGTGAATCCGGCTATTTCTATGCACGTAGCTTTGCTGGTTTGGACGTGTTCAATATAAACTATGCCTCGGCCTACAGAACTTTTGATTCTGTTTTCCAGCTCCCCGCTCTGAATATACAGCTCTGAATATATGGCTACTGACGCCGCTTACATCACCCGCTGCTGCGAACTGGCAGCCCAAGCTGCCGGACACACCGCACCCAACCCACTTGTCGGCTCTGTGATCGTTCAGTCAAATAAAATTGTAGGAGAGGGGTTTCACCCAAAAGCAGGCGAACCCCACGCCGAAATATTTGCACTGCGAGCTGCGGGCGAGCGAGCCCAGGGCGCAACCCTATACGTCAACCTAGAACCCTGCAATCACACGGGACGAACGCCACCCTGTAGCCAGGCCGTGATTCAGGCCGGCATCCGCCGAGTGGTGATTGGCATGCGCGATCCTAACCCCAAAGCAATGGGCGGTGTTGAGACACTGCGAGCCGCTGGCATTGAGGTCAGCGTCGGCGTAGAAGAAGCGCGGTGTCAGCAGCTCAACGAGGCCTTTGTGCATCGGGTGAGGCATCGGCAGCCGTTTGGCATTTTGAAGTATGCAATGACGCTAGACGGCAAAATTGCCACAACCACCGGGCATAGCACCTGGATTAGTGGGCCCGCTTCTCGGCAGCGAGTACACCAGCTGAGGAGCCAGTGTGACGCAGTGATTGTAGGCGGTAATACGGTGCGGCTAGATAATCCCCGGCTGACGAGCCACGGAGAAGGCACCCGCAACCCGCTGCGAGTCGTCATGAGCCGCCACCTCAATTTGCCAACAGCGGCAAATCTTTGGGATGTATCGGTTGCGCCAACGCTGGTGCTGTGCCAAACAGATGCAGATGAGGCGATCGCAGCTAAACTCACTCAGCAAGGCGTGGAGCTTGTACAAATGAGCACCCTTACCCCTACAGCTGCGATGAAAGTGATGTACGAACGTGGACTTATGCAGGTGCTGTGGGAGTGCGGCGGCACGCTAGCAGCAGAAGCGATCGCAGCTAACACAGTCCAAAAAGTATGGGCCTTTATCGCCCCCAAGATCATCGGCGGACAATCAGCGCCCTCACCCATCGGTGACCTGGGTCTAGAAAAAATGACCGAAGCCAGACAGCTAACGCGGATGAGCCTAACAACGGTTGATAATGACGTGCTACTGCAAGGCTATCTGTCAAAAACAACGGAGCATAACTCCCCTGTCTTCTAAGCAGACTGAGAATAAGTACTTTCTAGCCGATGCCTGCGGGTAATATCGTCGAGCTGTGCTCGCAGCTTTTCTCGGCTACGGAAACCCTCAATACGATGAACGACCTGACCATGCTCCATGTAGAGAAGAGTAGGCAGCGTCTTTAGCCGATAGAGATTGGCCAGCTTCAGGTTTTCATCGGCGTTGACATCGAGCACGCGGATAGCGCCAGGCCACTCTAGCTGAAAGCTATGAAGCACCGGTGTGATAAGTCTACAAATGCCGCACCAGTGGGCTTGAAAATGGACAATAACCGGGGCTGAAGAGGACAGAACTTCTTTGGTGAAATTCTCATCAGTAACCGTAGTCATCATCGGAGGTGCTCTTTAAATTTGGATTTTTATGGGTGGTTCTTCCCAGGTCTGGACAAGGCGCTTTAGGGCAAAAAGCAGCGCTAATAGCAGCGATAGTATCCATTCTAGCTGGGGATCGCCAAACTATTTTATATGTTTTCCTGACATTTTTTATATTTTCTGCCTGAAAAAGGATATCTGCTTTTTGCCATCCCTTGCCTTAGATAGATGTCAGCCGTCGAAACTTGATCGGTATATAGGGGCGCTATGTCATTCAAATATGTAGATTTGGCTACAAAACAAGCCTATTTCAATAGCCACGCTAACCCATCCGTCACGAGAGCGCCCACAGTAGTATTAATGATATTCACTAGGTCGTGGGTGAGCCAGCCAAACTGACCTTCTAGGGTAGCTCCAATCAAGCTTTCGACCGTCGTAGCGATAAAAGCAGCAATCATACAAAGGCCCACACCGTAGGGCGTGATCAAACCACAAACCCAAGCAACCAGCGCCAAGGCGATAGAGCCGCCGATCCCAGCGAGGGTACCTTCTAAGCTGACGGCTCCTTCTGTACCCCGAGGAACCGGCTGAAGCGTAGTAATCAAAAAAGTACGTTCACCGTAAGCTTTGCCAATTTCAGTAGCCGTAGTATCTGACAGCTTGGTACTAAAAGAAGCGACAAAGCCTAAGGCTAGCAAAGGCCGCCAGACAGACAGTGCATTTGGCGCTAGCCCAGAGAGGACAACAACGCCCAGTGCGCACAGCGCTCCTGTCAGCGCCGATCCCCAAACGTTACCCGGCCCTCGCACGCCGCCTCTGTCTTCGGCGATGCCATAGGCTTCTTTGGTCGCCATACCGATTTTGGTGACCGCTGAGCCGGCAAAAAAGTAAAACAGGGTGGTGGTGTAAGCCTGCCAACCAAACGCCGTCCAAACAATCACGCCCAGCAACCAGGCGTTGGCATAGCCTGCTGGGGTCAAGAGCTTTTTGGGTATCAGCAGTGCGATCGCAATGAGGACAGTATTGATGACAACGGCAACAAGTAGCGGCTGACTGAAATCCATAAATCAAAATCCACCGGTTAAAGGCTATGGCAAGTTGAGCATGCTAGCGTTTATATCCACTGTATCTACGAAGTGTGTTTGTTGAACAACTGATGTAGACGCTTTCGAGCCCAGAAAATGAGCCCAGAAAAAAAGGGTAATTCGTCCGAATTACCCTTTCTCGCACTGTGATAGCTATAAACACCTATCGTTCTATTTAAGCTTAGTGACGCTCTCCGATTGTGAGTAGCGACCATTGCGCCCGCGATACCAGGTACCATCACGCGCCCCCGCCGACAAGATATTAGAAATACGGTTACGGGCTTTGAGGTAGGCTGTGCGCGGCATATCTTCTTTAAAGATGGCAGACATTACATCAGCAATCGTGAAAACCTCTGAAGGATGCGACCGTAAAACACTGCTGACAGATTCAGGCAGTGCCAAGTCTCGATACTCAGACTGAACGTGCTTTTGCCACGTAGCAGCTCGGCCATCTTTCTTTTTGCGACCGGGCGGTTGTTGCTTTGGCTTACGGCCTGCTTTAGTCTTTATCTTTGCTTTGGTAGTCGTACTGCTTTTTGCTGAAGATTTGGCAGCTGAGCGGGTAGTTGATTTCGCCGTAGCTGCTTTTGTTTTGGCTTTGGCGTTGGCTTTGGCTTTTGTTTTGGCTGGGGCTAACGCCTTTGCAGATTTGCCGATAGATTTACTCGCTGTCGCAGCAGGGGCTGCGCCATTTTCTCCAAACAGCTCTATGACGGTGCGCAAACCTTGGCGCTGCGTCTGAAGCTGTGTGAGTTGAGTTTGCAGGGAGTCGACCTGTTCGGTCAAGTCAGACTCAACAGAGACGAGTTGAGAAAGTACAGGATCGGTCATGTTTAAGCAGTCCTCATGAGATTACACAATTCCTCATTTAAGAGTGGTTAGACAAATAAGAGCGATTAGACAAGCAGTCAGAGTCTCCTAATTTATACTTCACACTCGCGTGCAAGACTCTCACCACAAAGTGAGTGTAGCGCCTCGTGTGGTCGCCCGGCACACCTAAAAGAATCTTGTAATGAACTGATGAATATATGCGATCGCTCACTCATAAAACAAATGCTAGCACCAAGCTACGAATGCAAAAGCTTTCAGCGGAAGATATTGGTTTTATTATTGTGCAGCATGACGCGATTCTCGATGTGATAGCGCAGCCCACGGGCCAGGACTGTTTTTTCAATATCTTTGCCATAGCGCACTAGGTCGACAGGTGAATCGGAATGATCAATCCGCAAAACATCCTGATCGATGATAGGGCCACAGTCCAGATCTTCTGTTACGTAGTGGCAGGTAGCACCAATCAGCTTGACACCACGGGCGTAGGCCTGATGATAGGGTTTGGCTCCAATAAAGGAAGGGAGAAAGGAATGGTGAATGTTGATAATTTTGCCAGGGTAGCGATCGCACATTTCCGCCGGCAAAATTTGCATATAGCGCGCCAGCACCATCACATCACCTTGCAGCGACTCAAAGTGAGACATCATCTCCTTGGTAGCGGCAGCCTTTGTCTCGGGCGTTACCGGTACATAAAAGTAAGGAATGCCATGCCACTCTACGAGACCTTTGAATATCTCATGATTAGAAATAACGCAGACAATCTCAATATCTAGTTCGTGGCTGCGCCACCGCGAGAGGAGATCGTACAGGCAGTGTCCTCCTTTAGAAACCAAAATAGCGACCCGTTTCTTTTTTGCAGAATCGTGAATAGACCAGTCCATATCAAACGCTGTGGCAATCGGCTCAAACCGCTGGCGCAGCTCCGTAATAGAGAAGGGAAGAGAATCGGCCAAAATCTCCTGGCGCATGAAAAATCGTTGCTGTGAACTATCGGAATGGTGATGCGCCTCACTAATCCAACCGCTGTTGGCTGCCACCAAGGCACTAACAGCCGCCACAACGCCGACTCGGTCAGGGCAAGAAAGGGTAAGAATATAGCGTCGTGAAGAAGTCATAGAACCATTTTGAAGAAGCGAGCACAGATTACTATAGCCTTGGTCGTAACGCCTTCTTTTCCCACCTTTCTATCCCACACTCCTATGTTCAACCTCCAGCAAACTGAGCGTCGGCAGTTTGTCCCCTTTTTGTTTGTGCCCGCAGGCGTTGGGATTCTCTTTCGCCTTATCTACGCTCAAACACTGCCCGAACAGCTGTTATCAATGGCGCTCCTACTCTTTTGCCCCGAGCTCGCACGCATGGCAAAAGTAGATTTAGACAATGTTGCAGCAGTGACCAGCCAGTCTTCACCAAGCCCACTGCCAGCAACTTCATCACCAACAACCCAGCTGCCCAACCAATTATCAAAGCAACGACCCAAGCCATCATCAGAGCTACGGCCAGAAACATCATCAGAGGAGCGATCAGAAGATTCTCGGCTCATCCCTTTCCAAAGAACTGTTGTTAGTACTATTGTTCTAGAGTTATTGGGGTTTTACACCATCCCAGTGTCTCTTCAATGGGGCGGGATCATCATCATTTTCAGCCAGCTGTGGTTCAATCTGTTGGCCAAAGTGCAGCTGTTCCCTGCTCAACCCCAGTCTGTCAGCAGCTTTGGGCTGTTAGAGCGTTTGCCCGTGTTGATTGCCAACACTATCGGTTTAGCGCTGTTGTGTCTTTGGCCTATGCGCGAGTATCGTCTTTGGCTAGCGATTGGCTTGCTGACATTAATCATTATTTTTCTTTTGGTCAAATACGCACTTCCGCTGTTTGGTTTTAGCGCCGAACAGAATGCGCTTAACACTAGTAATATCAGAGCCCATAGGGATCGAGAGAAGCAATAACAAAGCCGACTACGTCGAGAGAATTCGGCCGTGACCTTTCACAAATTTCAAAAAAACTTGAAAAAAGTCTTGCTCAAGAAGGAGAAAGTGATTAAATGGTGTTATTCTCAAAAGAGATATTTCGTATAAAGTGTTTTAGATAGCGTCTTTTTTGGGGACTCTTTTTGGTAGGCACTGTTTAATATGCGCTTTAATAGGCGTTGCTACTTAAGTCTAGGTGGCAGGCATATTGGTCAGCTGTTGAACACCTCACTCGAAAAAGTCAGCTCTAGCGGGCATACCGTTGTGAGTTCGCTTTGATGAGTGACTCTAATTCAAAATCACATTTTGAACGGATTACTTTTTCGAGTACAGATTGCTTTTTCGAGTACTGTTATCAGCTGATGCAACCGCCGAAAGGCAGGCGTCAGCTGATAAATGCAAAGGGATAAATACCAAGTTTTTCTGGCTTAGTCCCAGCGTTCATGCAGGCAAAGCAGCTGTTTAGTTGGCTACCTAACCGGCTATCCAACATCTGTTACATCTACTGTCGCTACTCTATCCACACGATCTTTTACGCTATTTCTTACACCAGCGTTTTTAGTTTACCTTACTCATCTTGAAAGGAGAGGACATCGTATGTCTACATCTGTTTTACCGCAGCTTCTAGCGGTTGATTCTGAGCTGTCTGAACAGGCAGTTGCATTAGAAACTCGGCTCACCGAATTGCAAGAAAAGCGCAAAGGCATCCAAACTGTCATTGCTATGTTTGAATCGGGTGGAACACCTGATGCAGCGGACGTTGCTGCTGTTGCTAATGTGGTAAGCAAGCCCAAATCTACTACAAAGAAAGCCACTAGGGCAACAAAGTCAGCAGCGACTAAAGCAACGGCCAAGCGTAAGACAGCTAAGGCCACTAAAGCCAAAGCCACTAAGGCAAGCGCAACTTAGACTGCGAAGAAGCCAGCAGCTAAGCGTGGACGACCAGCGAAGGCAAAGCCAGCCGCGACAGAAACAACTGCCAAAGAAAAGAAAACAAGCACGAAGCGCAGCGGCAGAACCGCAAACTGGCAGCGTTATGTTCAAGACAACTACCGCAAGTCTCCTCTACCTGATGTGATTGTGGGTGTTTTGCAGGCGCAGCCAACCAACGTTTTCAAAATTGCAGATGTCATGAACGCGGTATTTAAAGAAGATATGCCCAAAAGCCACTTCTTGAAAGCTCGCAACCGGATCTCCAACATTCTGTCAGCGGGTGCCCGCGACGGTGTATGGTATCGCGGTCGTGGCGGCACTTACAGCATGTCTGAGAAAGCTATCAAAGCTAGCTAAATCTCAAAGACTAGGCACTGTAAATAGGCACTGTAAAATCGAATTTTCCTTTTGCATTGCCTACTAGGTCGTAATATCAACAAGCCGTAATATCAACAAGTAGCCATCGTGGAACTCCTGTAGAGAGTCTGCGATGGCTACTTGTTGATTGGCTACTTGTTTGTGTTCGGTATCTTGTTTTTCTCAGAACTGCTTTAGCTTGTTTCAGGAGGAGGAATCCTCTGAGGGGGGCTGGGCAGTCTCTGATGCAGGCGACAAGTAGCTGCTGCGATAGCGTAATGGAATAGCGCTAGGAGATAGTAGGATGTGGCTGAAATCGAAACTCATACTACCGTCGTCGTGCAAGGTATAAACCCATTCTGCACCTGGGCAAGCTTCGGACGCAATAGGTACACGATGAATTGGCCAGCTGCCGCTAGCTTGGGCCTCTGCTTTGAGCTGTAAAACGTGGTGAGAGAGTTCTAAAGAAAGCGATCGCATCCCTGCTGTTTGCCAGCGCTTGGCGATCACTGCGGCAAACGCATCCTCCGCCCCTTTGTTCCGGCCGTCTGTTTCTATCGTAAAGAGGCGCTTCTCTACAACCACCTGCGGCGTTGTACATACGTTGAGCCCTGTAAGCTGTTCTAGCGCACGGCGGGCCGCTTGAGTATTTTTCAAAGAGGCTAGCTTAAAGTACGATTGCACTGAGAATCTGTTAGCTAACATCGCTCGAATTTTCTCGCCGCCGCTGGCATCTGGTCCGGCTACAGCTGCCGGAATCCAAGCATTTTGTTGAATGCGGTAGCGCAGCCAGGTCTCAAACACTACGCCCTTCATAATGGGCTGAGCTTGCGACTGCTGCTGCAACCGAGCCTGCCAATGAGAAGGAACTTGGTCGAAATGCCGTAAAAGGCTAGCACGCTGAGCCGAGATCACAGCCACTAAAACCTGTGAGGATAGATCCGATCGCTCGGTGATGGTTTTGTTGAGCTGCCAGGACGCTTCTAAGATATTGGCAACGTCATTCACGCGTCCTTGCTGGTGGGCCTGCATAGCTGAGAGCAACAGCAGCTTTTGTAGGCTGCGAATATTGAAAAAGCCAGGGGGAGGATAGTTTGGATCCGTCATGCGATCGCTATCCATTACCCATCGAGGTGCTTCGTTGTTTAGCAAATAGGTCTGCATCTCATCAATAATGGGCTGACGCAGGTTGATATAGCGTTCTAGCTCTGCTGGTAGCGGATCTAGCGGACCCGAAACTTTACCCGACTGACTGTGAAGAAAGTCATTCAGCAGCTGTTCAATAGCGACAAAATCTTTGGCCGCGCTGACATCAGGCTCAATCGTAGACAGGTAGCTAACGTTGGGATTGAGGCCAAGGCGAGCGCCCAGTCGGTCGATTTGTTCAGCAGCAGGGTTGCTGGTGTGGATAGGCACCTGTGCAAAAAAGGCTTTTGCCTGCAAGTTTGTTTGGACTTGCTGCTGACGAAGATAGGTATCTATGCCGAATAAAACCAGCCAAGGTGAACAAAACAGGCCAATAATCACGCAAAACAAAATAGGCCGGGGCCGTTTGAGCTGCTCTCGCTGTTTTGGGTTGAGTTTCAATGGGTACAGGGTGGACCGTAAACACCCAAAGAACGGCAAAAGAGTGTCCCTATCCTTCCCACATGAAGAAAGTTAGGGGCACTCTTTTACCTGAGCAGCTTATTTTTCAGTACATCTGTCTACAGAGTGCACCTGGCTACATGTACTCTGTAGACGCTTCCGGGAAAGAAACCTTCAAAGCAGGCCTTTAGAACGCTCCCCCGTAACACGCATTAGGTGCGAGGTCTAGCCTTGTTGACCTTGAGAGTGCGTCCCATCCATTCAGCGCCGTCTAGCGCACTGATGGCAGCTTCCTCTTCACTGTCAGCCGACATTTCTACAAACGCGAATCCTCTGACTCGGCCTGTTTCGCGATCGGTAGGAACCTTAACAGACTTCACCGTACCGTACTCTGCAAAGACCTGGTTGATGTCATCTTGAGTGGCATCAAAGGACAAGTTTCCAACGTAAATTGACATAAGGCGTCTCTAGACTGTTTCTAGAGTATGGAGTACAAAACGGAAGGACAGGCACGTGCCAAAACACACACCTCCCTAAAACTGGCCGTAGCTTTCGACAAAAAATCTCGAAGAGGTAGCTATCAGCAACAGTAACATAGTGCTATACCCACTGGGCGGGTGCACGTTTGCGTGTGTTTCACATGTACCTGTTTGTCAGGGTTTTTGGCTGTAGCCCCCAATACAAAGTAGGAGAAAGCTTCTACAATTCATCACTCAATCGATCTGTGAGTCTGACTTATGAGCACTATCTTTCACCTGTCTTTCCCAGTGGAGACTATTTCGGAGACCAAACGGTTTTATGTAGAGGGCTTGGGCTGCGAAGCCGGCCGAGAAGGCAAAGGGTCTTTAATTTTGCAGCTGGGGGGCCATCAGCTAGTGGCTCACGTTGTTAAAGAGGAGTTAGCACCGCAATCAGGCATTTACCCCAGGCATTTTGGGCTGACATTTGCAACAGCGGCTGAGTGGGAGGCGCTGCTACAAAGGGCGATCGCAAAAGGCTTGGCGTTTCACCAACAGCCAAAGCACAGGTTTAAGGGAGAGCGGATAGAGCATCGTACGTTTTTCCTTGAAGATCCTTTTCACAACTATTTGGAGTTTAAGTATTACGTATATCCAAGCGCGATTTTTGGAGAGCATCAGTATTCTCAGGTGGGAGACACTTAAGAGCCGAGGCGATCGCGCGCAGCGCTTCAGGATCTTGAATCATCTTGTTGTGGCTCGCAACATTAAGGCGTTGCACTCGGCCAAGGGGAAGTTGAGAGTGCCAGGGCGGCAGGATCAGCAAATCGAACAGAGTCCAAAAGGCAAACACTTGAATGGCTTTGAGGCAGTGAATATCCTCGTTTAAGTCGGTTAAAAAAGGACTATGAGGTTGCATTTGCACGACGCCAGCACGATTGCTGCCAAGCGCCAGGACAGTTCCTCTGTGGGGTGCGCAAATAGCAACAAATTTTTCGACCCGAGTGAGCCCACCCAAACGCTGAAGATAGTAGCGGCTGACCAGCCCACCCATGCTGAAGCCGATGAGATGAAAGGGTTGCTCGGAGCCTAAAGAAGCATCCACAAAATCGGCGACTTGTTGAGCTAGCGTTTCTATCGGTGCGTCCCCGTTGTTGGGGATCATGCTGAGTGCATAAACTCGCCAGCCACTGCGCGTTAGATAGTCCTTCAAAGGATTGAAAATGGCCGCTGTGTTCCAAATGCCATGAACTAAAACAACGGGTATGTGGAATACAGATTTGTTCAAGAAATCAGCTCTCTTCTTCGTTGCGGTCTTCCCAGCGAAATAGAAACACCATGAGGGCGACAATCCCTAATTGCAGGGCCAGATTTGGCAGAGAGGCCGCAATATCTCGTCCCGCTAAAATTTTGGTAAAAAAGACGAAGCCACCAATCGCACCCGAGCCACCAATCGAAGCGTAGATAAACTTTCTAAAACCTTTGTAGGGCGCTTGCGCTTCGGCGACTAGCCGATCATAGCGTTCTTGGCTCATACCCTGTGGTGGCTTCTTAGTGGTCCAATCCTTTTTCTTTTGCGCTGGCTTCTGTCCTTTTTGGCTCTTTTTAACGGGTGCGTTCTCCTTTGCCATTGCTGCCTTTAAACCTGTTGCTATGAGTGAATAATGAGTCGGGTTCTTTATTGTGACAGCTTGCGTGGCAAATTCATCAACCGTGAGTTATGGCAGACTAGAAGCTATGGACGTCCGCCCAACGGCGGTGGCAAGATCCGCGCGACCTGCCTGAATCAGCGCAGCGTCTCGAATTCGGCAGGAGTCGCACACACCACAGGGCCGCTCGCCGCCCTGATAACAAGACCAGGTTTTTGCAATAGGCACACCAAGGCGAAGGGCTCGCCGCACAATATCGACTTTAGAGTCATAAACAAGCGGCGCAATCAGCTCAGGAGCATTGCCCTCTAGCCCCGCTTTAGAAGAGAGCGTAGCGAGATGCTGAAAAGCCGACAGATACTCCGGACGGCAGTCGGGATAGCCAGAATAGTCGACAGCGTTAATGCCAAGGTAAATAGCAGTCGCCTGCTGCGCTTCAGCGAGGGAAAGCGCGATTGCAATAAACACCGTATTGCGTCCAGGCACATAAGTAGACGGAATCTCCTGGGACTGAAGGTCTACGCCATCGGGCGGAATGCTCATCGTTTTGTCGGTGAGTGAAGAGCCGCCCCACTGCGCCAGATTGACGCTGATGATTTGGTGACTAGAGATACCCAGTTCTTCAACAATGGCGATCGCAGACTCTAGCTCACGGTCATGACACTGACCATAGTCAAAAGAGAGAGCAATCACCTCGTAGCCATCTGCGATCGCCTGAGCCGCGCAAGTTGCAGAATCCAATCCACCCGAGAGCAAAACCACAGCTTTCTTCTGTTCTGCTGCGTGAGCCTGCTCATAAGCGGCACGAGTATTCGCTCTCTCTTCTGCCATCTTGGCACTATCTCACTCCTAAAAATTTGTGCGTTTGCAGGCCCAAGCGCCAGTCAGGATGGGCCAGTACATAGTCCAAAGCGAGCTGCTGTCCAGTTTGGCTACTCCACTCTGGCTGCAATAGTTTAACGGTTTTTGCAGAGACTTTCTGCCCCTCTGCATCGGCCCACGCCAAGTCTGTAGCGGTGCTGATAATGACCTTAATCTCGTCAGCTTGTGCGTAAATGTCGGGAAGCGGAGGCTTGAAGGGTTTTGGCGAGAGCGAAATCCAATCGAAAGTGCCGCTGAGAATATGCGATCCGGAGGTTTCTAAATGGACTTTGATATTGGCTTGGCGCAAACCTGTCGTGAGGGTCTCTAAATTGTGCATGAGCGGTTCGCCACCAGTGATGATAACCATAGCAGGGTGATGTGCGATCGCCTCTGACACCAAATCTTCAACAGCTCTCTTAGGATGGTGCTCAGCAGGCCAAGAGTGCTTAGTATCACACCATGGGCAGCCAACATCACAACCCGCTAACCGGATAAAAAAAGCGTTACTCCCCGTCCAAAAGCCTTCTCCCTGAACAGAGTGAAAGGTCTCTACGATGGGCAGGGTATCTTTAGGCATTTGTTTCGATCATTGGTTGAGAACTGTCTGTTTTTGGCATTTTTTAGAACTGCCTGCTTCAATCATCGGCTTCGTATTCAGCCCAGGAGTCCGGCGTTTCCGACACAGCGACTTTTAATCGAACATCTTTGGGCAGCTTTTCGGCTGTTTTTTCGTAAATATACTGCGCAATCATCTCGGCTGTTGTTTCATATTCAGCAGGCATCACTTCATTGAGCACACAGTGATCCAAGCCGCCTTTAAGGGCATCTTTTTTGGCCCATCGAAGGGTTCTATAGTCAGCCACCATGGCTGGATGAGGGCAATATTCTGACGCCTGTAGCTTGTGGGCAGAAGCCTCTATGCGTACCCGGTAATGATGACCATGCATCCGCCCACAGGGCCCATCATAATCGCGGATAAAGTGGGCTGCATCGAATGAGAACTCTGTCGACAATTTCCATTTAGGCATAAGCGGGCATCACAAAGAGACATCAGAAGAAACGTAAATAAGAACGGGCCTATGGCGTTTCACCAAGCGCTCGCTACTTGCAAGCAAAATTGTAGTCTTTTTTATTAATCTTTCTGATCAAACTTAAAGAGATACATCGATATGTTCATCTTTTTTGTTTAAGCTTTTGTTTCGTTGATGTGCCCACTTCAGCAACGGCGCTCTAAATTAAAGGCGCAGGTATACTTCTTTGGGAAGTCTTTTCTATGGATTTAGGGCTAAAAGGCAAAGTGGCAGTCGTGACTGGTGGAGACTCCGGCATTGGCAAGGCCACCGCTGAGATATTGCTGAAAGAGGGTGCTAAAGTAGCGATTCTCAATCGGTCTTTCGATGAAATTGACGATCTCAAACCGTTTGGCGATCCGTTTCCGGTCAAAGCTGATATCACTAGCTTAGAGCAGGTAGAAGCGGCCAGAGAGAAAATTATCGAACACTTCGGCCCAGCAGAAATTGTGGTGCACTCGGCAGGCATCACAGGCGCAGTAGGAGATTTTCTCGACGATATTGACGATGAAGGTTGGATGCACACCATCAACGTAAACCTGATGGGAACCGTGCGGATTTGTCGCACTTTTATTCCAGATATGCGCAAAGCTGGCTGGGGCCGTGTGGTGCTGTTAGGGTCAGAAGATGCCGTGCAGCCCTACATTGAAGATATGCCCTACTGCGCTTGTAAGGCAGGCACGCTGAACCTAACCAAGAATTTGTCGAAAGCCTATGCCAAAGATGGCGTACTCACGAATATGGTGTCGCCAGCATTTGTAGAAACGGCAATGACAAATGCCATGATGCGATCGCGCTCCGAAGAGCGCGGCATCAGCATGGACGAAGCGGTCAAGAGCTTCCTGGCTGAAAACCGCCCCGGCATTGAAGTCGGCAGACGCGGCAAAGTAGCAGAAGTCGGCGCGGTGATTGCCTTCCTTTGCTCAGAACAAGCGAGCTATGTAGTCGGTTCCAACTGGCGTGTAGATGGTGGTTCTGTCTCTACTATTTCGACGTAGGTCTATTTCAACGTAGGTCACTCTTCTTCCTTTTCCGCTTCTTTTTCTTCTTCTTTTCCTTCAACGGGATCATCGGAAGACGTCACGCTAACAACATCCAGCTCAACCGGGAGCGCGCCGTTTTTGAGCTGACGTTCTAAGTCTTTGGCAGCTTCGGCAGTGAAGTTGCCAGAGATAACGGCTTCACCGCCGGGGACGCCTGTTTCTGCATATTGAACATCGACAAAAGGGGCGCTGAGCAAAACATCATCGAGAAAGATGCCTACCGCGCGGCCTGTGCCTGCGATCGCCTTAGTTTGTTCTGTAAACTGAGCGGCACCCTGCGTATCGAACCAGATGCGAACTTCCCACACGTTAAACCCAGTCAGCTGCACGGCCTGCGCATCTAGCAGCATAGTGCTGTCAATGTCACCAGGATCAAATAAGGACAAAATCGTCTTTCTAGTTTCATCAATTTGCGGCTGTAGGGCATCGGCTTCAGCCTGGTTGCCAGTCTGAGCAAGCGTGTTTTGATCAACGAGCAGTCGCTGTAAAATCTCTATATTTTCAGCTAGGTCTTCTTCAGTATCAGGCTTCTGATTTTGCAGCGTAAGGCGGCTTGGCTTTACAAGGCTATTCGTTACCGTGCCAGCATCTACCGTTTGTGGAAGCCGAAGGATAACTTGATCAGGATCAGCGACAGTGACTTCTGCGATGTCGACATTAAGGCTCGCAAGTCGCTTTTCTAAGGCTGTTTGGGCTTCTGCCAGTATGTCATTATCAGCTTCTTCGGCATCGGTTTCTTCAGAGCTTTTCGACACGCCTGTATTCTGCTCGGTGATCTGCATAGTGACTTGAGTGTAGTCACGTAGGCCGCTAGAGCAGGCAACGCCAAAAACAGAAATAGCTACTGCGCTAAGCAAATATCGACTGAGCTGCTGGGGTGTCGTCATAAGTTTGTCGGCGCTAGGCACACTCAAGAACAATTCACAGGACAAATGAGAACCCGAAGCGGGCTCACTTCCATTATTTCATTCTTCTGCTTCTTCATGTCTGTGCTTAGGCAATAGCGGCGCAGCCATATCTACAGCGGTGGTGTAGAAGCGATGGGTGGGGTAGGCCAAGGAAATATCGTCGTTTTTGGCAAATTCGCGAAGAATGCCCTCCCATAAAACCTGTTCTGAGCCTCGCCGCCGCTGAGGTTCGCATAGGTAGCGCAGGGTGAGCAAAATGCCGCTGTCGCGAACGGTGGTGTACACAGTGGGGGTGAGCTTGGAATAGGAAATCATATATTTTTGCCCCGCTTTGCGTAGGTGCTCTTCAGCAGAACCACTCAGATGCTCGGCGTGCGTATTCACCTGTTTGAACAAAATAGTTTTGGCTTCCTCCCAATCGCTCTCGAAGGTAATCAACACCGGAATTTCGTGCCAGATGTACTTGAATCCCTGGGAGTAGTTGGCAGTGGCATCTTGAAAAACGCGTCCGTTTGGCAGATGAACAATGCGCCCGGTGCTTTGGTCAGACTCTACCCACTGGCCAATTTCCATCAGGGTAAACTGAAAGAGGGAGATGTCGATAACATCGCCCGCATAGTCGCCAATTTGGATGCGATCGCCCATCCGAAAAGGCTGCCGCCACAAAATAAACAGCCACCCCACCAAATTCACCAGCGGATCACGCAGTACAACGGCAACACCCGCAGCAAACAAACCCAGAAACGTCGAGAGTCCCTGCACATTTGGCAGCCACAGCACTACCAGCACCAGCCCATAAAAGCCAAAGCAAACATAGCCAAGCCACTTGCGCCAGGCATACCGCAGCCGTAAATCCTCAATTTGCTGATTGATCAGCCGAGTTGCGCCCATGCGCAGGGCGCTCACCACCACCAACACCACCACCGAAGTCGCCAGATTCTCACGCAGCACGGGGTCAAGAATAATGCCGGGGACTCGGGTGCTTTCTACAAGTAGCGGCATAGGTGGATGCATGAATAGGCGTCTAAAGGGTCAACGCATTAAAACGTGGTTGAAATAAGCATAGGCGGAAGGACAGCTTAGAGAAAATACGTACGTTAATTTACGCGGATTATGAAGCGCCAAGCCAGTAAATTATGGGTTTTGTGTAGTTCTCCTACGCGTATTTACGCAACCGCGTTGCATAAAGCACAATAAATCATGAAAAACATCGCTAGAACAGTTGCCCTAGAGCAACGGTTTCCCAATCTTTGCAAAGTACTCTATTTTCCTGGTAATGAGCCGGAGCGATCGCCTCACGCCCCCACTAGCCAGCTGAATTGGTTTTTGCGAACAGCGGCCCTACCCCGTGTAGGCGATGTCATTCCCTACGGTCAATATTTGTTTGCAGTGACCACCGTTATTTTGGAAGACTGCTGTAGCGCCGATACGGCGTTCAAGGTCGACAAGCTAGCAGGACGGCTCGCCGAAAAAGAAGACTCGGCGAAGTATCAGGCGGTTATTTGGGTGGAGTTTTGGGGTGTTAAGTCGCTAGAGTAGTTTGTTTTTTCTACAGCAGCGGTTTGGCGACGTTCTTTTGCCATAGCCAAATGCTGCCTGTACATAGAGCGCTGGTCCACCAGATGGCAGCCGCTTCGGATTTGCCTGCAAGCAGATAGCTGGTGCCGAGAAGAAGAAGTGCGATCGCACCTCCACCAGAAACTACGAGCATCATTTTGACCGTACGCGTAGCCGTCAGCATCTTCTGCGCCATATCATCACCCGCAGAAAGCTGCACTGAATTCTGAATAGCAGATTGAAAAGCGGTGACTTTTTGGATGTCGGCCTGATAGTAGGTACCTAGTTCGGTGTCGCGAAGTGCGGGGTCAGTTTGTAAGCCGAATTGTTTGGCGAGTGCGATCGCAGCCTTAATCTGCTTCTTAGTCGCCACAGGCTTGAAAGCCTCATACAGCGACTCCCGATAAACACCCGTCTGCGCCATCTCCAGAATGCGCCCAGTCAACTCATTCATTGAAAGCTTAGCGATGATTACTTCAGTCATGTCCTCCCTCGTAAGCCGAACCCTAGAATAGTACAATAGAACTAAATATTTGACCTCATTTTCACGAGAACTCGTTACTTTAATTGGGTCAGCGCCTTCTCCATTTGAAGTTTCAGTACTGGCAAATCGTTAGTCACAACTTCCCAAACAACGTTCATATCTACTCGAAAGTATTCGTGCACAACAAGATTACGAAATCCAACAATGGACTCCCACGGAATATTTTGATGAGTACCCTTCAATTCTGCTGATGTACTGCGTGCTGCTTCACCAATAATCTGCAGGTAATGGAGCATCCAGACTTGAATAAGTTCGTCCGATTCAAATGCTTCTTTACCTTGCTGTAAGTAACGCTCAATGCTTTCAATCGCATCTAAAATATCGTTTAGTCTGTCGCGGTCATGCCTCATAGCATGACTGCCTCGGCCAAAACTTGATCCCGCCCTCGATCTTCTCTTAGCATCGCCATTGTCGCGACATCGACATCTCGACCCAAAAGCATCTGTAAGTCTTGAATCAATCCGGCTGGAAACCAAGCAGAACGACGACTAGAGTCGTAATCTATCAGAAAGTCAACATCGCTGGTAGGTGTCGCCTCACCCCGCGCAACAGAGCCGAATACTCGAATGTTAAACGCGCCGTGCTTTTCAGCGATTTCTATAATTTGCGATCGCTTTGGCAGTAACAAAGCTTCAATGCCAAGGCCTGTAGTTTGTAACATCCTTTATTTCTCTTCGCCTGCTAAACAATCAACTGTCTCGACTATACCTAATAGCTTTCAGCTAGTGCGGCAGTAAGACGTTCTCTGAGGTATCAATATGTACTGCTAAACACAGCACCCGCTAATGCAAAAAGAGGCATAGCTTCTTTAAGGCTACACCTCTTTCATAAAACTATTTGCGAGCTAAGCAGCCGGTAAGGCAGTACTTAAGCAGCGGGCTACATCATACCCATGCCGCCCATGCCACCCATGCCACCCATGCCACCCATACCGCCCATGCCACCCATGCCGCCCATGCCACCCATGTCACCACCGGGCATAGCAGGTTCGGGTTCAGGCTTCTCGACGACAAGCACTTCTGTCGTGAGGACCATACCCGCAACAGAAGCAGCGTCTTGCAACGCAGAACGAACAACCTTTGCAGGGTCGACAATGCCTGTGCTCAGCAAGTCTTCGTACTCGCCAGAGAGAGCATTGTAGCCAAAGTTGAAGTCCATTTCCTTCACTTTCTCGACCACAACAGAGCCTTCTGCACCTGCATTGTCAGCAATCTGACGTAGCGGAGCTTCTAGCGCACGCATGACGATGTCAACAGCAGTTTTCTCTTCTTCAACGAGAGAAGCTTTGAGATCTTCAAGCTTTTGTGCAAGGTGCAGCAGAGTTGCACCGCCACCAGGGACAATGCCTTCTTCTACAGCTGCCTTGGTCGCACTGAGCGCATCTTCAATCCGAAGCTTGCGGTCTTTCAGCTCGGTCTCAGTTGCTGCGCCGACTTTAATCACCGCAACGCCACCCGCCAACTTGGCCAAGCGCTCAGCAAGTTTTTCTTTATCGTAATCAGAGTCAGTAAGTTCTAGCTCTTTACGAATCTGCTCTACGCGCTTGTCAATGTCAGCTTTATTACCACTCTCAGAGACAATCGTTGTGCTGTCTTTAGTGATAGTGACTTTAGCAGCAACGCCCAGCATCTCTAGTGTGGCACTCTCTAGGCTGAGGCCAACTTCTTCGGAGATAACCTGACCACCTGTAAGCACTGCCATGTCAGCCAAGAGAGCCTTACGGCGCTCACCGAATCCAGGAGACTTAATAGATGCCACGTTCAGTACGCCGCGTGCTTTGTTCACAACCAAAGTCGCGAGGGCTTCGCCTTCTACGTCTTCAGCAATCACAAGTAGGGGCTGACCAGAGCGAGTCACTTGCTCTAGTACGGGCACGAGGTCTTGAATGGTGCTGATCTTTTTGTCAACGATCAAGATGCGAGCGTTCTCCAGCTCAACGATCATCCGCTCTTGGTCGGTGACAAAGTAAGGAGACATGTAGCCTCGGTCAATCTGCATCCCTTCGACCACGTCTAGCTCAGTGTCAAGAGATTTAGATTCTTCTACAGTAATAACGCCGTCTTTGGTGACTTTGTCCATGGCGCTAGCAATCATGTTGCCAACCGTGTCGTCGTTACCAGAGGAAACCGTAGCCACCTGAGCGATATCGTTTCCGGTGACAGGTTTAGAGACCTTTTCGATTTCGGCGACGAGGTGTGCGACTGCTTTTTCGATGCCACGACGTAGGCTAACAGGGTTTGCGCCAGCTGCTACGTTTTTGAGGCCTTCGCGGATGAGGGCATGGGCCAGCACAGTTGCGGTGGTGGTACCGTCGCCTGCGAGGTCGTTCGTTTTGGAAGCGACTTCTTGAATCAGGCGAGCGCCTGTGTTTTCGAAGGGGTCGTCTAGGTCTATTTCCTTGGCGATGGTAATGCCATCGTTGACAATTTGGGGTGCGCCAAATTTCTTCTCTAAGACCACGTTGCGCCCCTTTGGGCCCATAGTGATTTTGACTGCGTCTGCCAAGGCGTTGACGCCGCGTTCGAGCGCTTGGCGCGACTTTTCATCGAATAATACTAATTTCGCCATATGCCAGTTGTTACGAGTGGGGTGCTTGCGAGTATCTACTCTACGTCATAGATCTAGCACTCGTTCGCTTAGAGTGCTAATTCAGTTAAAAATGTATCGTTGTGCTGCGATCGGCAAAAGTCGCAATAACCGATCCTCTTGAGGTGATGTTGCCTTTTTGTATAGGTAGAGGTCTCTGTTTCGATGCCTTAACCTGCATTTGGAAAGGTGCTATATACTGCTAATGCCTCTGGCTAATTTGGGGGCTAAATTTAGGGGCTAAGGACAAAATATGCGGGGATTGAAAGGGAAAAACGTATTGGTGACGGGTGCGAGTAGCGGCATTGGTCAGGCGATCGCAATTCGATTTGCCCAAGAAGGTGCAAATGTTGCGGTGAACTACTACAGAGGTGAAGAAGAAGCCGACGCCACACTAAAACAAATGCGCGCAGCCAGCGCCGAAGCGGGGATTACACCCGGCACGCTAAAAGATATGAAAATACAGGCCGACGTCTCAAAAGAAGACAATGTCGCGTCTATGTTTGAGCAGGTAATCAGCACATTCGGCGGGATGGATATCCTCATCAACAATGCCGGCATGCAAATTCAAGGCGCTTCCCACGAGATTCCACTAGATAAGTTCGACAAAATGATCGACATCAACATGCGGGGTGCATTCATTTGTGCGAGGAAGGCGATCGCACACTTCCTAGAAAACGGCGGCGGCGTGATTGTGAACGATTCCAGCGTGCA
>JBHJIY010000221.1:0-41098 GCA_050042985.1 Phormidesmis sp.
ACCTTGCAGCAGGCTCGCCTCGATATGGGCTGGCGCGTGCCGGGGATGCAAGAGCTAGACGAACCCTACACGCTCGCCGTGGTGGCATCTATCTTGAGCCGAGGCCGCACGTCTAGACTGATTGACGATTTGCTAGAGAATCGCCACATCGTGAACAGCATTTCGGCGAGCAACATGACCTTTGGCAATCAGGGTGTGTTCTACATTTCGGCGCGGGTGCCTTTAGGCAAGTTAGCGGAAGCGGAAGCGGCAATTATGGAGCATATTCAGCGCCTGCACGAGGAACCGATTACAGCCGTTGAGCTACGCCGGGTGCAAACTCAGGTAGCTAATCGCTATATCTTTGGCAGTGAAACGCCGAGCGATCGCGCTGGCCTCTACGGCTACTACCAAGCCATGACGGGCGATATCCGCCACGCGCTCGACTACCCCGAATGCATTCGCCAGGTCACCGCAGAGAGTGTGCAATCTGCCGTTAAACGCTACTTACCGCTAGATGCCTACGGCGTTGTGACACTTAAGCCTTCTGCCGTGCCAGAGGATCATCCTGCAGCGGCAGCAGACAATAACTAAGGGCATAGGTCATGGCACTCAGCGAATCGACTGCGCAGCAAATCGCCGCACACATTAGCCAGACAACAGGCCAGTCGTTTCAGATAAAATCGCAGCGATCTGTCAGTGGCGGCTGTATCAACCAAGCGATGCAGCTATCCGACGGTCAGCGCAGCTTTTTCCTCAAGCTAAATCAAGCCAATCAGCTAGCCATGTTTGAAGCTGAGCGCGATGGCCTACAGGAAATGGTGGCAAGCCAGAGCATTCGTGTACCGCAGCCGCTGTGCTGTGGCGTGGCGGCTGGCTCTGCCTACATCGTGATGGAATGGCTAGAGCTGGGTGGCGGCAATAGCTGGGAGAAAATGGGCCAGCAGCTGGCGGCGATGCATCAGTACACCAGCGACAAAGGCTATGGCTGGCATCGTGACAATACGATTGGCGAGACGCCGCAGAATAATGGATGGCGCGATGATTGGGTGGAGTTTTGGCGCGATCGCAGACTCGGCCCCCAGTTCTCCTTCGCCCACGCGAAAGGTGGCCACTTCCCCCGCCGAGACGAACTCATGAACGCGATCCCTCGCCTACTAGCAGGTCACGTTCCTACCGCATCTCTACTTCACGGCGACCTCTGGTCTGGCAACGCAGCCATCACAACCGCAGGCGAACCCATCATCTTTGACCCTGCCACTTACTACGGCGACCCCGAAACTGACCTTGCTATGACAGAGCTGTTTGGTCGTTTCCCTCAAGCCTTTTACCAAGCCTATGATTCTGTAAACCCCATAGATAGTGGCTACGAAGTGCGTAAACCGCTCTACAACCTCTATCACGTGCTCAATCACTACAATCTTTTTGGCGGTGGTTACAGCGATCAGGCGAATCGAGCGATCGCGCAAATCTTAAGCTAAACGCGCAGAAAGTGACATTTCTAAACCCCTGTGAATTGCTGAATAATCAGCAATTCACAGGGGTTTTTTATTCATAAAATACCAACGCAGCAGCAATCATCATCTCTCTAAATAGTACTTAAGTACTGATTATTCGCTATATTCATAGTGTAGTTAACAGCCGGTTAGCCAAAACGAATATGAACAATCAGCAGTATCAAAGAACCTACGTACTGAGCCTTCTTGTTTGGTCCGGTGTGATTTTGGGCGGACTAGTCGGCGGGCCAAAAATAATAGAAACTGCCGAGGCAAAAGCGAGCAATCATCAATTTCAGCAGACATACATTGAACCTATACAGCGCAAAATTGAGGCGCTAGAATCCGCTCAGGGTATAGCCAAAAACCAGCATCAGCAAGAGATTGACACACTCAAAGAAACCATCGAAATCCTAGAACGCGATATTCAAGGCCATTACCCCGAGATGAATATTCGCGCCTTGTGAGGAGAGTTGCGATCGCAATGAAGAGATTTGGTGATCGCACTATGGCAGTACATATGTACTTATGATACGCTTGCGAAAGATAACTGAATAATCAAGCATGATCATCACAGTCGTGGGCTTCAAAGGTGGCGTGGGTAAAACCACAACCGCAATCAACATCGCTGCCGTCTTGGCAGAGCGCAACAATCCAGACCAGCTACCAGAAAAGCGCGCAGAGACGCTGCTCGTTGACGACGACCCCAACCGCTCCTCTACTAAGTGGGCAAAGCGGGGCTCTTTGACCTTTTCGGTATGCGGTGTAGGCGCAGTGGCCAAGTACAGCAAAACCACTGTCGATACGATTATTGACACCCGAGGCCACCCCGACGACACCGCGCTTGAGGACTACGCTCAGGGATGCGACATGCTGCTGCTGCCAACCACGCCAGACATACTAGCCGTCGAAGCCTTGCTAGATACAGCAGAGGCCGTCAACAAATACATAGAGCCCGTAGTGCTGCTCACTATGGTAGATGGTCGTAAAAAGTCAGATATAGAAACGGCGCGCCTAAAGCTTGCAGATGAGGGCCTAATCGTTTTGGAGCAAACTATTCGTAGGCTATCTGCACATAACAAAGCGGCGCAAAACGGTAGCGCAGTGACAGACGTCAAAGGCAGCGCGGCAAAAGAAGCCTGGGACGAATACAAAAACGTTGTCGCTGAAATCATGGGCCTATACAGCAGTGGCAAGCTAGACAGGACCACAGACTCTTGAGTAAATCCGACCCCGGCGCACTGTTCGCGGCTGTTAATAAAAAACGCGAAGGCAGTGTCAACAATGAAATTGTGTTGCCCACCGACTATGCTGCCGGCGAGTCCGAAGCTGCTAAAAAGAAAGATCGCAAAAAAGGCAAACGCTCAGATCCTAACTACAAGCAAACGGGCGTGTACCTGCCCAAAGACCTCACCCACCGGGTAAAAAAACGCCTTTACGACCACGACATAGACTTTAGTGATTTGATTGCGGACCTGTTAGCGCAGTGGGAAGCCGAAGAAGCTGCTAAGGATAACTAATTGCGACTGGCGTTTTGTAACGTAGCGCTCAAAAGTTTGATATATTAGTGCTTCAGCGGCGGCATGGCCAAGTGGTAAGGCAGAGGATTGCAAATCCTTTATCCCCAGTTCGAATCTGGGTGCCGCCTTTATTGTAGGAATGACTGATTGTAGGGAGGCTTCGACTTCTCTAACAGTTCAGGCTAGATATTGCTTGGCAAAGTTCTCAGGGGTAAAGCACTCAAACTCCTTTGTCTCAGTAACCACTGCTCGAATTAACCCATGGTTCGAAGAGATAAAACAGTCTGTGCCTCCTTGCTTAGCGGCTAAATAAACCCCGATATCTTCCCTGGGCAACCATCCCTCCGCTGCTAACTGAGAATATTCTTCGTTATCAACCAACACATATCGCAGATTCAGGTTTTGCCACATTCGGCTAACGATACTGCCTGCCCAGTCTTTAGTCTTTAACCGTTTTGCAACGCGCAGGATTTGTTCAATGAGCTCTGCAGATACGACTACCTCAGATTGAGCCGGCTGATTCCCGTCAAACCCTAACCAAGTGAGGATTTGCCATTCAACACTATCCGTATCAGCAGCACCCACGATGTAGACATTCGTATCCAAAAAGATGCGCTTAGACATGGGTCGCCGTTGTCTGGGATTTTTTCTCTGTGAGTATTTCCCGTTTCACATCTTGCACGAGCTCGACTATTTTCTCTCGTGATGTGTATCCGCTCTGCGTTAACGCTTGCTTCAGCTCATCACACATTTGCCGTACTGGCATTGGCTCAACCATCAACTGGTTCGCAATTTCAGGTTCCTGCATAGCTAATGTGGCTAAGGGAATCGAGACTTCTCCTGTGGCTGACACCACAGTCACCTGCTTTTCTGGCGGCGTGCGTTTTGCTTTTAGAAACTGCAGGAAATCGAGTACTTCAGCCAAAATTGGCTCTGGGACAGCTTCCATTTCCTGCAAAATTAGCTCTTTTGTTTTCATCCCAATAGAACCCAGTAAAGGAGTAGTTTCGTTGGTCAGTGCCCTGATGCTAACTAATTTCAAGGATACACGTTGGTTACCACTGAGGAGGTCTGCGAACAGTGGCCTTGATACGTTGAGCTCCATCAATAAATACCTTGGGGTAGCAAGGGGCATTTTCTTAAGCCTAAATTAGGCGAAAATATTATCCTACCTAAAAACTATTGATATCAAGATGACATCGACACTGTTAAGGCAGCCTAGTTTTAAGCATGACCAGGTCATTCTTCGGAACATCAGTTGGCATACCTATCAGGCGCTGGTGACAGATTTTGAAAATTCGCCTGCGGTTCGCCTTACCTACAACAGAGGCATATGACCGGCTGTCAGATTTCTGAATTTCGAAATGGTGTCTATTCTTAAGAAACGCATCAGCTAATACGTCAGCTGTAAGCATTCGCAGTATGGTTTTGAAAGGTTTTCACCTAATTTTGTGCTGCGTTTATAGGCGACCTTTCTCATGTCAGACTCCACGATTGAATCAGTATTGCAAG
Organism: Phormidesmis sp.; assembly: GCA_050042985.1. Lineage (GTDB taxonomy): Bacteria > Cyanobacteriota > Cyanobacteriia > Phormidesmidales > Phormidesmidaceae > Phormidesmis. The sequence goes on from JBHJIY010000221.1 coordinate 4,508, forward strand.
AGCAGCGGGTGTTTGAGCCGCCCGCTGAGTTCTCTAAAAATGCGCGCATTCCAAGCATGGAGGCTTACCAAAAGCTCTACGACGAAGCTGCCGCAGACCCGGCGGCTTTTTGGGCAAAGCTGGCCGAGCAGGAACTGGACTGGTTTGAGAAATGGGATACCGTGCTTGACTGGCAGCCACCGTTTGCGAAGTGGTTTACCGGTGGCAAAATCAATATTTCGCACAACTGTTTGGACCGGCATCTTAAGACGGATAAGCGTGATAAGACGGCGCTGATTTGGGAAGGTGAGCCGGGCGACTCGCGTAAGCTGACCTACGCTGAGCTGCACGCTGAAGTTTGCCAGATGGCAAATGTACTCAAAGATATGGGTGTGCAAAAGGGCGATCGCATTGGCTTATACATGCCGATGATTCCTGAAGCTGCTGTTGCGATGCTGGCCTGTGCTCGAATTGGTGCGGCCCATACTGTTGTATTTGGTGGGTTTAGTGCGGAAGCATTGCGCGAGCGCCTCAATGACGCCGAAGCCAAAGTCGTCATCACCGCAGACGGTGGCTTCCGCAAAGATAAACCCATGGGCCTAAAGCCTGCCGTAGACGCAGCGCTAGACAACAACGCTGTTCCTTCTGTCACCAACGTCCTCGTCGTGCAGCGCACAAAGCAAGAAGTCGGCTGGAGCGAAGGTCGCGACGTGTGGTGGCACGATGTGCAGCCCGCCGCTTCTACCGATTGCCCAGCAGAACCGATGGACAGTGAAGATTTACTCTTCGTCCTCTACACCAGTGGCACCACCGGCAAACCCAAGGGCGTGGTACACACCACCGGAGGCTACAATCTCTACACCCACATGACCTTCCAGTGGACCTTCGATATAAAAGAAGACGATGTGTACTGGTGTACGGCTGACGTGGGTTGGATTACAGGCCATAGCTACATCGTGTACGGTCCGCTCTCGAATGGGGCAACGACAGTGATGTACGAAGGCGCACCTCGGCCTTCAAATCCTGGTGCGTTCTGGGATGTAGTGGAGAAGTACGGTATCACCATTTTCTATACCGCGCCCACTGCAATTCGAGCCTTTATGAAGATGGGCGACAAAGAGCCGAATGCACGTGATTTGTCTTCATTGCGCATTTTAGGAACCGTCGGTGAGCCTATCAATCCAGAAGCGTGGATGTGGTATCGCAAGGAGATTGGTGGCGATAGGTGCCCCATTATCGATACGTGGTGGCAGACAGAGACGGGAGGCTTTATGCTGACGCCTTTGCCAGGAGCAACGCCAACAAAACCAGGATCTGCGACGAAGCCGTTCCCTGGAATCTTGGCCGACGTTGTTGACGCAGAAGGTAACCCCGTTGAAGCCAACGAAGGTGGTTACCTCGTGGTGAAGCATCCTTGGCCCAGCATGATGCGCACGGTGTATGGCAACGATGAGCGCTTTCGGAAGACTTACTGGGAGCATATTCCGCCGAAGGATGGCCAGTACTTTTACTTTGCGGGCGATGGTGCGCGCAAAGATGACGATGGCTACTTCTGGGTGATGGGCCGTACAGATGACGTGCTGAATGTGTCGGGTCATCGCCTTGGCACGATGGAGATTGAATCGGCGCTGGTGTCTCACCCTGCGGTGGCGGAGGCTGCGGTTGTGGGTCGGAAGCATGACCTGAAGGGGCAGGATGTGTATGCTTTTGTCACTTTGGATAGCCAGTTTAGTGCGAGTGATGAGCTGAAGGTGGAGCTGAAGGGGCATGTGGTGAAGGAGATTGGTGCGATCGCTCGCCCAGGTGAAATCCAATTCACCGACGCCCTCCCCAAAACCCGCTCTGGCAAAATCATTCGCCGCTTCTTGCGCAACCTCGCCAGTGGTGAAGATGTTGTGGGTGATGCAACCACAATGGAAGACCAAAGCGTGCTCGAAAAGCTACGACAGGGCTCTTAGTGACAGTCCCTCAGATTGTTATAGATACTAACGTCATAGTGGCAGGATTGCGCTCAGACAAAGGGGCTGCTTTTCTGCTGCTAGAGCGAATCGGCACCGAAAGTTTCGATATGCATTTATCGGTGCCACTGGTTATTGAGTATCAAGACGTATTGTCTAGAAGCTCAAGCGCTGTAATGCTCACACCAGATCAGATTGAGAACCTACTCGATTTCTACTGCTCAGTAAGCAACCAGCATCTAATTTTCTTTCTTTGGCGACCTTTCCTAGTCGATTCAAAGGATGACATGGTTCTTGAATTGGCTGTGAAAGCAGGCTGCGACTATATCATTACCTACAATGCACGCGACTTTAAGGGGATTGAGAAATTTGGCATTAAAATAATGACACCTGGCGATTTCCTCAAGCTAATAGGGGTTTTGTGATGGCCGACTTAAAAATACAGATACCTAATTCTTTATATGAGAGTCTGAAAGGACTCGCTTGTAAGGATGGTATTTCTGTTGATCAGTTTATTGCAACAGCAGTTGCGGAAAAAATTTCTGCATTGACGACAGAGAGCTATTTGAAAGAGAGAGCAAAAAGAGGCAGCCGTAAAAAGTATGACGCCGTCTTAGCAAAAGTTCCTAGTATGGAGCCTGAAGAGTATGACAGGCTGCCAGACTAGACTTCGTACGAGTCATCAAATTCTTTACTTATGCCTTCGCCTGTGACACAAATATCGGGTTGGGCTCAATGATGAACCATTCGTGGTAGAGCGTAGCTAGAAAGAAGTCTTCGCCCGCAACTTTTTCACAGACGCTCATGTAGCCAGCTTGAAACATGCCGTCACCGTAGGTTGTGTCTTTTAGAAATATTGTGAGCGTGTTTCCGTCAGCGCTAGGAACAGTGCGCAATATGGTGATGTTAGGATGCTGCTTTCTGGCGATTGGCAGCAGTACAGAGTGACCGCCAATTTCTAGGAACTCTGCGTCATCTGCTTCGGTAAATTCCATGTACTCAGACCGGTAGCCGATTAGGTATTCCCAGTCTTCAGGGCCTTCATGTTTTTCGATGATGCGATCCCAGCGGACAGTTTTAATGCTTTTGAGTAGCTCTGGCGAGAGATCATCAACTTTCATGGAATGTTCCTAATTGTGGGGGCTCTAACCGGTTTCGTGTTCTGCTGCAATGTTTTCGCTATTTTGCCACGTAAAGATATTGTCCTAGTATCGACACAAGTGTAGTGTCAACAATTTGTATGGTTAGAATCCTTCCCCCTAAGCTAAAGAACCCACCGAGCCCAGCCATAGTGCCTAAGCCAAAGGTAGCTGAACATAGTGAAAGTGAAGCCACTACAGAGGTTGTGATGCCTGTAGCGCCCTCGGATGAGAGTGCGCCCTCACGTGCACCTGTCCTAAAATATAAAACGAAAAACGTCAAAGGTGCGTTTGCAAAAGAGAAGGCGAAGGCTACTCCCAAGGCGAAAGTGAAGCTCACGCACAATGAGAAACAGGCTGCCATTAGGGAGCAGAAAAAGGCCAAAAAGCTAGAGAAAAAAGAAGCCCTTAAGGCTGCTAAAAAGGTCGCCAAAAAAGCTAAGAGAACAGCACGAAGAAAGGCAGAGGGGAGAAAGTCAGCCGGAAGCCGTGTCACTACAGAATGATGTTGCGATCGCTGATGAAATCCTTCGATACAATGACTATGAATACGGTTGCTCAGGTCACTTGAAAATGGCATTTCCTATCCCGAGCGTTCTTCCCAACCAGGATAGTCTTTACGAAACTGACTTCTATGCCTGGACCCAACAGCAGGCTCTGCTGTTGCGCAATCGCCAGTGGCCTCAAATAGATTTGGATAATGTGATTGAGGAGATTGAGTCTTTGGGTAGGCAGCAAAGGCAGGAGCTGCGAAATCGGCTGGCAGTTCTTATCGGTCACCTGCTGAAATGGGAATATCAGCCTGAGAAGCGTAGTCGCAGCTGGTTTGCAACTATCAGCGTGCAGCGGCTAGATATTGGCGAGCTAATCTCCGATAACCCTAGTCTTAAGCCGTATTTGGCCGAAGCGTTGAAGACTGCTCACAAGAAAGGCGTGATGCTTGCAGTAAAAGAATCTGGCTTGCCTTCGAGAACTTTCCCGACAAGTACTTCTTATTCGTTAGAAACGATTCTATCAGAAGGTTTTTATCCCGGTGAAAAAAGCGATATGACCGACTTTTAAGACTGCGAGGCAAACATCGAATTCGTCTCAATAATGAACCATTCGTGGTAAGGCGTAGCTAAGAAAAAATCTTCGCCCATAACTTTCTCACAGATGCTCATGTAGCCAGATTAAAACATACTGTCGCCGGTAGGTCGTATCCTTTAAGGAAATATGAGCGTGCTGCCGTCAGAGCTAGGAATAGTGCGCAATATGGTGATGTTAGGATGCTGTTTTCTAGTGATTGGGAGTAATACAGCCTAGCCGTAAATTTCTAGGAACTCTACATCATCCGCTTCAGTAAGCTCTATGTACTCGGAGCGGTAACCGAGTAGATATTCCCAAGTCTCTGGGCCTTCATGCTTTTCAGTGATGCAGTCCCAGCTAACCGTTTTGATTTTTTCGAGCAGTTTGGGCGAGAGATCTTTGATTTTCATCGGGACATTCATAATTGTCTTATGTAGTTTGGAGGAATTAATATACCAGCGCTAGATACACAGAACTTCTAAACATCAGGCTCTGTCGATTCCATCTGATATCAATACTTCTGGAAACCACCTTACAGTTGACTGTTTGCTAAAAACAAGATTCAATGTTCGAGAAAGGCATGGCTCGTCGGAATGGAAGACTCAGAACTAAAACTAATTAGAGTCTTCAAAGATAGAATTAGGATTTTTCTAATTCTATTTGTATTCGGCGAAGACTACAAAAATGAAAGCGAACCACATTTGCGAAAAGTATTTAAGACCGAAGTTAGGATTCAGAAAATTGATTTTCTTCTAAGAAATCCCGACTATCTATCTTATGAATTGATGAGTCTCGCTAAGAATAGAAAAATTCCTAAGTTTGAAGCAAGAGCTATTATCCAAAGAATTTTCAAGAACAAAGAACCGATGATGAAAAGGATGGAGATGGAAAAATTCTTCTTCGGTGCATATGAAGATATTGATGATGTTATCAGCTTCTTGACAAGCATCAATTTTATAGAATTTAGGAGTCAGAGGAGCTCAACGCTTAAGAAGATAGACAAAATTTATTTTGTGACAGCGACAGCAATTGAAAAAATAGATGACAAACTGCTTTCTCTTGACTCCTTAGATTGGTACGTAAAGAGATGCCAGTTAATCAAAAAGTATTTTGGCAGCCTGTCGGGAACTCAGTTAAAAGCGAATCAATACCAAATCAAAGAATATAAAGAAGCTCTATATGGGCAATACATTGAAGATATTCAACCTATGGTGAAAGCTGAATTTGCGGAAATGTTTGGGGTAGAGTTGCCATGACGTTTGACTTCGATAAATTTTCGAGAAAAATTCATAAAAGGCATAAGGACTATTTCTCGATAAGTGAAGTCAAATCTCTATTGAATCTGGGGGATGACTACCAGAGAGACACACCTATCTCTACAGGAAAAAGGCTAAGCATATTAGCTATTGAATTGAAAGGAGTTAAGAGTAATGGCGAAGTTATCAAGTTCTCCCAAAAGATAGATAAGGGAATACATATTTGGCTCGCTGACAACCTGAAAGGAAAATCCACCTTGTTCAAGGTGATAAAACTGGCTTTAACTGGCCAGAATGACATTAAGCCGGATGTAAAAAAGTGGCTTAGCCATATCCTTGTTGTATTCAGTATAGACAAAAGAAAATACTCATCCTATCTAGACCTTAAAGGCGCAAGGTTGTCAGCATCTTTGTTTAAAGGTGCAGTAGGTTGTATCTCGAGCGTACAATCATCTCAGCTAGTCAGCCTTTTTTCGGAGAGCAGCACTACAGCGTACCAAGCATCACTCGAAAAATTCTTCTTCAGTCAATTCTCGTATTACTCTCTGAAGTGGACTCAAAAAAAATCTGCAAAAGATTCTCATGGGCTATTGGAGGCTAATGCTAGCTGGCGAACTTATTTTAAGTCGATTTTCTTGGAATCTAAGGATAGCGATAAGTTGTTCTATGGTGGTCAAGGCAAGAAGATTTTGCAAATACTTTTAGGACTGGAATTCACATATGTAATAAACAGACTAACAGTAAAAAAAGAAATGCTACAGTCTCAAAAAGGTTATCTGAAAAATATTCAGGGAAACAATCATGCTTCTAAAGATATGAAGAGCCAGTTGAAAGCTAGAATAGTCGAGCTTGAGTCCTTATTGTCCTCAACCAGTCAAGAAGATGAAGGTGCTCGCACCAGCCTTTCTGCGCTATATAAGAAGCAGTCTCTCATCCTAGATGAAATTGATCTAGTGAGTCAAAAAAACAAGTCATTTCAAGAATCGAGTCAGAAGTTGTTTTCAATTCAGCAACACAGGGCATCGTTAGAGGAAGATCTTTCTAGGGCAAGAAAAGCCTCTGAGAAATTTGAAAGAAATATAATTGATCTCAAAGAGTTCTTAGATGTTGGGATATTTTTTTCTGGCCTTGATATAAAGCAGTGTCCGAATTGCAACTGTGGAATTTCTAAAGATAGGAGGATACATCAGAAGTCTACAAAACAATGCCTGCTGTGTAACAATCCTTTCGACAAAGTAATTGATGACTCAAAGAGAGAAATATATTTAGAAAAAATCAAAAAACTATCTAATAGTAAGCAAGAAATATTGAGAGAGATAAAGAGGATTGAGAATCAGATTTCAACCTTAGACAGAAACTATCGTCGCGAGTTGAATGCGAATCAAACGTTCCAGAGTCAACTAGATAACGGCTCTAGTTTGTTTGTTTTTAACCAAAAGCTTTCCTCTCTAGAATCACAGATATCAAAAGAACAGGAACATTTGAGGCTGAAGAAACATAGCATAGCGGAGAGAGATAAGCTTATAGCTGAGCTTGCTGTTGTTCGATTCCAACTAGCACAGCTACAACCAAATAGTGATGTTTCTCAGGAAGATGGGAAACTCGAAGCAAAAATAGCTCTACTTCAGGACGCAATAGTTGAACTAAATGAGAAAAGATATACAGTAAGTTGTAATGTCTTAAAGCGACTGTCCGATATTATGCTGTCTGAAATTCACATGCTCGGACTGAATTCAATAACAGAAATTGAGGTGTCGAAAAAATTTGACATACAATACAGACAAAATGGGGAATTTATTTCTTTTGAGGCGATCGCGGAAGGCGAACAGCTGAGAGCAAAAATTGCTTTGTATTTAAGCCTCATTCAATTAGACATAGAGTATAACTTTGGAAGACACACTAGGTTCCTAATTATTGATAGCCCTGGAAAAGAAGAAGGTGACTCTCAATATTTGCAAGGTTTGGCGAGCGTTCTAAAGAATATAGAAAATCGTTTCGGTTCTGAATTGCAGATATTTATAGGGACTGCGGAAAGAGGATTGTCAGATGTCATAGATAATCAAAGCATTTTTAAGAGTGGTCAATTTTTATTCTGATGAAAAAACTTGACTCGGTGAGCTCTTTTTATCAAACCTTATCTATTGCAGAGAAATTTTCTTTTTTTCTGTCAAGTCCTCACGAGGATCTGGAGAGGCTGAATTCGATAGATTTGAGTAAATTCTTGTCGGCTATAGCACTTGATCAGACTGAAAACTCTAATCTTCGAAAACGAGCCGTAGAGCTACATACAGAGTATATCTTAGTAAAAAGAATAAAAACTCGTCGTGCTCTATCTTTGCTCATAGACGACTGGAATGATACCCAAGAGGTTTTTCTTGAGGTGCGTAGACTTAAGGACTTATTTCTATTTTTTGAAGAAGACTCAGATAGTATTAGGGAAATATATGAGGAAGGGAAGAAGAGTCGCGAACCAGAAATTCAATCAGAATCCTTATTTAGGCTTGGCTTGCTAACGTTTCTGGAGTCGCTAAAAACCTGTGAACGAGAGAAGTCTATAGACTTGTTGACATCCAGCTCTGAATACTTCTATAGCTCTGCAGACTCTACGGAAAATAGAGTGGATGCTGAGTATTTCTGTGATGTTTCAAACTTACTTATAGATCTACTTCAGCATAAGCAAAGAATGCTGCCACACTACATGAAGAGGCTTGCCCATAGATTATGGAATAGGCAAGTCTTTTCCTTGTCAAACTCAATTGATCCCTTCGAAGTAGGCTTTTACAGGACACTTTTCTCTCTTTCTAAAATCATAGAAATTCAACCTTCGTCTTGGTTAGATTATAGAAAAGGTTTTGATGACTTATATTGTTTTTTCTGCGAAATAAAAAATAAGGAGCTAAAGCTTAGGCTCTTTGATAGTTTTATAGAAGAAAAGTTTTCATCTTATATCGTAGATCAAGCCATCGAACCGTACTTTATTCTGAACTTTTCTGCTGAAAAGGCAAAGATAGAAGCAATGCTCGATGAATCGCAGGATAGCCCAGGAAGACAAGCATTTCTGACTTATGTTCTCAATTGTGCTACTGACGAAGCTAAAAAAAAAGTAGATAGAAAAGATATTTTGACCATGCTCGTCAAAGCCTTCCCAGACAAAGACTCTGAGGTAATTAAAAGAGAAATCCTAAAGGCTGGTGATAGTTCTGGTGTACAAACACTCTTGAGATTGTATAACGAGTTTTCTGCTCATACTATCGAGAAATTCCTAGATGCACTTATTTCCTCGTGTACTAGTATGCAGAGCAATAAAATGTACTGAAAATGCAGTGAAGATGATCGAAATACGTTTCTTGCACAGATGCTAGAAGGCAAAGGATATCCTGTTAAAGATCAGACGAGGCGAGGAAAGTCTGCGAGTGGTAAGTCTGCGGGGGAGTTGGACATCTTCGTTCAAGAAAAGAATGGTGCGCCATTCACGATTATAGAAGCACTTAATCTAAAATCTACGGACAAGGGATACATTGATCTACATTTGAAGAAAATTTTTGATTATGACACTGCTGGATGCAAGCATAATTTCATACTCGTGTATTCCAGAGCACAAAATTTTTCGCAGCTCTGTCGTAATTATCTCGATTATCTTCCCTTTGTTGACTATCCTTATCCTCTTCACGACACACAATTCTCTGTTGTTGTTGACCTTCCGTTCTCAGACATCAAGATAGTTAAAGCTACTCACATCAGAAATGAGGAAGAGGTATCTTTATTTCATGTGATCATTGATCTAAATAAGGAGTGATTTTAACTTTTTATCGATATGCTGAAGCACTATCGGCCTCAATCCACTGATTAAGCGATGGTGTGCCTCTCAAGTTTATCGAAAAATACTATTTCGATTGCAGAATCTTTTGAAAAAGCGGTCTTTCGGTCACCCAAAATCTAACAGTACCGTCGACAGCTCCAAATGCTGCTCCGCCTTAAACCCTCCCAGCCGCGCCGCCAGCTCAGCATCCGAAATTCCTTTATCTGCTGCCACTGCTCATCCGTCAGCCGCTTACAAATATTCTGCTGCAAATGCTTCAGCAGCAGCGACTTGCCATTACCCCCACCCCATGAAAAAACAGAATCTTTTCACTCGGCGGCTCATGAATGCGCTCCGCCATCAGTCGAGTAAAGCTGTAGCGATCAGTAAAAAGGGCCAGGGCGCGATCGCCTTCCGTAATCGAAGCCTTCGCCTGCAAATCGCTATCAATGCTCACCTAAACCACCACAGGAACGAACTTGTCCCCATTCTGACAAATTTTGATACGACTTGTACACGCAAGCCCCTCAGCCCCATGTGCTATTAGGCACCCTCAATCCACCGCCTACAAAAACAGCTCGTGTTGCACAGGATAATTCCCTACACAACACGAGCTGAAGAATCCATCCGACAGCAGCTAAAAGCTAACCAACAGATTTACTTTTTCAACAACTTTTCAACAGTCTCACGAATGCTTGTAAGCAAGCGGTCAACATCTTCTTTGAGTGAATGCCACGCATCCTCACTCGCACTCGATAAACCCTCGAGGCTGACATTAGCCTCGTCGAGATACTTCTCCAAATTCTCGATTTCCTCATGCTGAGCAGTGACTAGCACCTCTTTTTGCTCAACCTTAAGCTTATCCAAATGCGCTTGAGCATCCGTAATTTTTGTCTCTAGCTGTTGCACGTACTCAAGTCGTTCACTCATAGCAAAACCTCACTCATCAGGGGCAAAGATTAGGGGCAAAAAAGTCAGATAAACACAATCGCTAGTTCAAAGCCGTTATCCCTAGCAGTACACCAGGAATAACAAAAAACACGGAAACAATGTAAGCAAACGCCAAGTACTTTTTCTTAGCAGCAACAGCGGCCAATTTTTCAGCGCCTTTGATAGGTAAGCCACAAAGGAACGGACTGCAGTAAATAACGACCACACCCAGAACGTTATAAATCATGTGCACCATTGCAATTTGCAACGCAGGCCCGGCTTCAGCACCTGAAACAGACGTCGCTGCCAATAAAGCCGTCACGCAGGTGCCAATGTTCGCCCCCAGCGTAAACGGAGAAATTTGCTGTAGACCAAATACACCGGCCCCAGCAAGTGGAATCATCAAGCTCGTAGTCGTAGAAGAAGACTGCACCAGGATGGTGATAAAAGTACCTGCTAAAATACCGGCAATAGGACCGCGACCGATAGCCACATGTAAAATATCTTTGGCTTTGCCTGTCATCAACTTTTTCAGCAGTTTGCCAATAAAAGAGATCGTCAGGAAGATAAGCCCAATGCCTAGCAGAATCAGCAAAATGCCATCGAAGGGTGCAGGCAATACGTGAGTCGCATCTTTGAATACCGTCACCAAAGGCTTGGTGAGTGCTTTCACCACATTGGCATCTTTAATGCTGACTGAACCAGTCCCTACAATTGTCCCGGCTAGCGCTTTACCCATCCTCTCCAAGGGATGAAAGAAGATTTCCAGCGGCAAAAAGATAACAACGCTCAGCAGATTAAAAAAGTCATGAACAGTAGCTGCGGCAAAGGCCTTTCTAAATTCGTTTTCATCGCCGACATGGCCTAAGCTCACCAATGTATTGGTAATGGTAGTACCAATATTCGCACCCATCACCATCGGGACTGCACTCGCCACAGGCAATCCGCCAGCAACCAAACCCACAATAATAGAAGTTACGGTGCTAGAAGACTGAATTAAAGCAGTTGCAACAGTTCCTACAATTAGGCCCAGGAAAGGATTGGTGGCAAAGGCAAATAATTCTTCGGCCCTTTCGCCAGTCGCAGATTTGAAACCCGCACCAATCATACCAACGGCAACGACTAACAAATAAACCAAGAAGATAACGCTCAGCCACTGGGCAATAGGCGCTTTTTGTTTAATCGGCTGCCGCGACTCATCGACTTTTGTCTGTGTTGTTTGAGTCATAGTTGTACATTCTCTCTAGATAACTGTACGTTTTAGTAAATGCTGGTCACTAGGAGAATATACGGACAAAGAAATGAGGTCGTTAATAACGCTTTAACACCTCATTAAGGACAAATAGCGCCTGAGGTGCGCTCACTTAACCCATCAGTCGTTACCAACCCACAAGTCTTGATATGGTTAAGGCTTTACCGCACAATCGGTAAAGCCTTAACTGTTTGTACTAAAAGTGCTCGGTGCAGAACAGTTGCAATGTGTTCAATGGTGGATAGCGAATGCTGGATCTTGATGTGATTTGGGTGGTGGGGTGTGCGGGGATGGTGCTGCTGATGCAGCCGGGGTTTATGTGCCTGGAAGCTGGCCTGACCCGCTCCAAGAACAGTATCAATGTCGCGATCAAAAATCTGATTGATATTGGGATTTCTATCTGCTTCTTTTGGTGTTTTGGCTATGCGCTGATGTTTGGGGCTTCGCAGGCTGGGTGGATTGGGAGCTCTGGCTTTTTGCTGAATGTGGAGAGTAGCCCAAAGCTGGCGGCGTTCTTTCTGTTTCAGATGATGTTTTGTGGAACGGCGACGACGATTGTGTCGGGGGCGCTGGCAGAGCGGCTGAAGTTTGGGGGGTATTTGGCGATCGCATCCCTCATCTCCGGTATCATCTACCCCCTATATGGCCACTGGGCCTGGAACGGGGCCAATGGCTCCGGGCTGACGGGCTGGCTCGGGCAGCTAGGGTTTGTGGATTTTGCGGGGTCGACGGTGGTGCACAGTGTGGGCGGCTGGGTGTCGCTGGCGGCTTTTCTGGTGGTGGGGGCAAGGCGCGATCGCCTATCTGCGGGCGAAGCGCTAAGCACAGGACTGGGCCGCCGTCCTGCTCGCTTAGTCAGAAAAATTCACGGTTCTAATCTGCCTTTTTCTGTTCTGGGTGTCATGCTGCTATGGGTTGGGTGGCTAGGCTTTAACGGTGGCAGTACATTTGCCCTAAATGCTCAGGTGCCTGCCATTATTGTGCACACGGTGATGGCAGGCGGAGCCGGGATGCTATCTGCAGCGGCTTTTGGCTGGCGTAAGCACCAGATAACGCATGCAGAAACGCTGCTTAACGGTTCAATTGCTGGATTAGTCTCTATTACAGCTGTTTGTCACGCAGTTTCTACGCCGATTGCGGTGCTGATTGGTGCGATTGGTGGGCTGGTGATGCTGCTGGCAACAGACTTGATAGAGCAGTGGGGCATTGATGATGGGGTGGGCGCGATCGCACTTCACGGTGTCAGCGGCGTATGGGGAACGCTGGCAGTTGCCCTGTTTGGTGACCTCACACTGCTAGACACAGGACTCAGCAGACACCAACAGCTTTTAGTTCAGCTCCTAGGGATTGGTGTCGCCTTTATTTGGGCATTCGGCCTGACCTATTTAGTGCTCAAAAATCTCGACAGAATATTTCCACTCAGAGTCTCCTCAGAAGAAGAAGACATTGGCCTAAACGTTTCAGAACACCAGGCCAAGACAGAAGTATACGGTCTGTTTCGAGTGATGGACCAGCAGGCTGAAACGCAGGACTTTAGCCTGCGAGTGCCCGAAGAGCCCTTTACAGAAGTAGGAAAAATTGCCCGCCGCTACAACCAGGTGATGAGCTCTTTAGAAGAGTACTCACAGCAGCTAGAAACGCTGAATACAAACCTTGAGGTGACTGTCGCCGAACGCACAGCAGATCTTGAAACGGCGAATATCGAGTTAGCGCAGGCCAACAAAGAGTTGCAGCGGCTCGACCAGCTAAAAGATGAGTTTTTGGCCAATACTTCTCATGAACTGCGCACACCGCTCAACGGTATCATCGGCCTGAGTGAATACCTGTTAGAAGAGCGTGTAGGTGACCTATCAGCGCAGGCCATGGTCAATCTGGAGATGATTGCCAAGAGCGGGCGACGACTGTACAGCCTCGTGAGCGATCTGTTGGACTTTTCAAAAATACTGCACGATAACTTGTCTTTGCAGCTGACAGCGGTAGGCGTGCGGGAGGTTGCTGATGTTGTGCTGACATTTTGTGAGCCGATGGTGGGCGAAAAAAAGCTTCAGCTGGTAAATGAGATTCCGCCTCATTTACCGCTCGCACTGGCCGACGAAAATCGCTTACAGCAGGTGCTATACAACCTCATTGGCAATGCAATTAAGTTCACACCTTCAGGGCAAGTCACGGTGAGCGCAGCCGTGCAGTCTTCTGCTGATAATCTTGTTGTGAGCATTACAGATGAGGGGATTGGCATTGCCGAAGAGATGCGATCGCTTATTTTCAACCCCTTTGAACAGGTCGATGGCGCAGGTGACCGTGTCTATGATGGCCTAGGGTTAGGACTAGCGATCGCCAAAAAGCTCATAGCGCTACACGGTGGCGAAATCTGGGTGAACTCGACCGAAGAGCAGGGGACTCAGTTTAGCTTTACGCTACCTACCTACGACGAGCAAACCTACAGCAACAATGCGCAGCCAGATCGCCCGCAGCCGCTAGGCGCACTGCCAGCAGAGAACAGCCTCTTTCGCCTTGCCCCTAGTCTACAAGCATCTAAATTCTCCATGCCTACTGTCTCCGCACCGACTGTACGTGTGGTCTCAGCATCAACAAACGGTATCGACGGAGTAGCCGCCACAACCCAGGCAGAAATCCTAATTGTGGACGATGACCCTGTTAACCTACAGGTTTTAGAGAACTATTTGAGATTATCTGCATACCGAGTCACGCAGGCGACTTCGGGCTCGGCGGCGTTGGCCCTACTGGCAGAAGGCTATCAGCCTGACTTGGTTGTGCTAGATGTAATGATGCCGCGTATGACAGGCTATGAAGTCACTAAAACTATCCGCTCGGATCAAGGGCGCGACCAGCTCCCAATTGTACTGCTGACAGCGAAAAACCTCATCGAAGACGAAGTCATTGGGCTAAACGCAGGCGCGAATGACTACCTGACTAAGCCAGTCGCAAAACAGACGTTACTCGCTCGCATCGAGACCCAGCTAGCCCTTAGAAAAGAGAGTTTGGACCGGCAGCAAGCACAGGCAGAACGACTGATATTTGCAACAGAGCTTGAACAAAAAAATCAGGCGCTTACAAGAGCTCAAGCGGCCCTAGCCAAGTACAATCACACGCTAGAACAGCAAGTAGAAGAGAGGACGGCTGTCTTGGCCGAAAGTCGTCGTACGCTGGCAACGCTGATGAGTAATCTGCCAGGAATGGCCTATCGGTGCCACAACAACCGGGCGTGGTCCACCATCTTTGTGAGTGAAGGAAGCCTAGAGCTTTTGGGCTACCTACCAGAAGAACTCAGCCGTGAAGAAGGCGACGGCGGCGTTCCGTTTACGGACTTAATTCATCCAGACGATCAAGAACAAAACTGGCAAGAGATTCAGGCGGCGATCGCACAGAACAAACCTTTTCAGGTGGTTTACAGAGCCGTGCTCCCTCGGTTGAACACTGTGAAGTGGATGTGGGAGCACGGGCGCGCCATTTTAAACGATGCAGGAGAGGTGCAGTTTGTAGAAGGGTTTATTGCAGATATGAGCGATCGCATTCACGTAGAACAGGCGCTCGAAGCGTCAAACCAAGAGCTACAGACCCTCATCACCCAGCTAGAGATCACCCAGTCTGAGCTAGAAATTGCTAAAAACAAGTCAGCCGCCGCAAACTCAGCCAAGTCAGAGTTTTTGGCCAGCATGAGCCATGAGCTGCGCACACCGCTCAACAGCATCATCGGGTTTACGCAGCTGCTAGAGCGCGATGCCTCCCTACAGACTCAGCAACAGCAGCGTATTCGCATCATCAACCGCAGCGGAGAACATCTCCTAGCGCTAATCAACAACATTTTAGATATCTCTAAAATTGAAGCCGGGAAAATCACACTCAATCAAAAAGACTTCAACCTACATGCTCTGCTAGACGATGTAATGAATCTGTTCGATCTTAAAACCCAGCGTAAAGGGATTCAACTCCGGCTAGAAAGAGATGAGTCTGTGCCGCAATTTGTACATGCAGACGATGGCAAAATTCGGCAAGTACTCACAAACTTAATAGCCAACGGCGTCAAGTTTACGCATCAGGGACAGGTGAGCCTTTCGGTGCGAGCGTCGATTGATGAATGCCACGGTGACATTCAACCTCTGTGGCTTGAATTTGAAGTACAAGATACTGGCGTAGGCATTTCCGCTGAGGAACAAAGCCGACTGTTTGTGCCCTTTGAACAAACAGAAGCCGGGCGATCGCAGCGCCAAGGCACAGGACTCGGGCTTTCCATTAGTCAACAGTTTGTCTCTTTAATGAGCGGTGAGATTACGGTAGAGAGTACGCCAGGCCAAGGTAGCAGCTTTCGATTTCGCGCCTTAGTCACCGAGACTAGGGCCCCAGAAACACTGCTCAATCGGCAGCTAAAGGTCATTGGAATTGCGCCTAATCAACCAGAATACCGGCTGCTGATCGTAGATGATTTGCCCGACAATTTGCAGCTACTCTCAGAGCTACTCAGCTCTGTGGGCTTTTCAGTACGGCAGGCCAAGAATGGTGCTGAAGCTGTTGAGATCTATCAGGCATGGCAGCCGCATCTCATTTGGATGGATTTGTTGATGCCTGTTATGGATGGCTATGAGGCAACTAGGCGCATTCGAGAACAGCAAAAAGCCACCAACGAAAGATATCCAGTGATCGTGGCGCTTACAGCCAGTGTGCTGAAAGAGAAAAAAGCAGAGATTTTGAACTCAGGGTTCGATGCCTATATGGTAAAACCCTACAGAGTCGCCGATATCTGGGCTCAGCTACGGCAGCGATTGGGCGTCGAGTTTGTATATGAGGACTTGCCCGCCGATAAGAGTGAGAATGATTCTACAGAGACACTGGCAACGGCCCAACAAAAAGAGCTGCCGGCGGAATGGATGCGATCGCTCTACGAAGTAGCCAGTGAGCTAAAAGGCAAACAAGTACAGCAGCTGATAGAAACCATCTCGACAGAACATCCTGAGATTGCAGCGGAGCTCACCGGCTTGGCCGAGGACTACCAGTTTGACAAAATCTGCGACTGGTTGAGCCCTCTTTTATCCGACGCGAATTCTCAAGCGAATTCTCAATGAGAGAACAAGCTGAGAGAACAAGCTCAATGAGAAAATGAGAATGACGCGTACATTATGCTCTAAAGATCTAGCGAAACAATGCAATTCCCTGTCTGTTGCTTTGCCTGCTGAAGCGCGCGATCGCCCTCGGCTAAAAAGTCTTCCAACCGACTATCGACAGTGGGGTTAGCCGTGACTAAGCCAATGTTTGTTGCAATGGGAGCTGAGGAAGGTGTCTTAGCCATCTGAATTTGGTGAAGCAGTCGCTGTGCGATATCGGAGCCCTTTCTTTGAAGGCTCAATGGAGCGGAACCTGTGGCGCTGTCCGTCGAGGCAGTACTGTTTTTCACCGTGTCGTTTTGCGCTGTACTGTTCTGCCACTTACTGTTCTGCTGCTGAGGAACAATAATGGCAAAGGTAAGCGTGCCGTAGCGACTAGTTAGGCTTTGAGGGGTGCGCACGGTGTTTTGAATCAGCTGCGCCAAATGCTGAAGGATGCGATCTCCTGAACGGAGGGATTTGCCATCACCCTCTGTAGGATCAGCATCTTGGCGATAAATATCGAAGTGATTGAGCTGGATGAACATCAGTGTGAGCGATCGCTGATGCGCCATCGCCTGCTGCCAGCACTCTAGTAAGTAAGCATCGAAGCGGCGACGGCTGGCAACCCGCGTGAGTTTGTCGATAGCGGCCAATCGCTGTAGCTCCTGAATGGCCTGCTGAAGCTGGTAGTTGCGGTGTTTTAAGGTCGTCTGGAGCTGTTTTATCTTCAGCTGATTCTCAACGCGAGCAAGCACCTCCACCACTTTGAACGGCTTACTAATGTAGTCACTGCCACCCACTGTAAATCCTTTTACCTTGTCCCAGGCTTCATCTAGAGCACTGACAAAAATAACGGGAATATCTCGCGTTTCCGTATTGGCCTTGAGTTGTTGGCAGACGCTATAGCCATCGACATCGGGCATATTGATATCGAGCAAAATCAGGTCTGGCTGACGGCGAGCAACGGCTTGCAACGCAATGTTGCCGCTAATAGCCTGCTGTATTTCGTAGCCCTGCTCTTCCAATAGTTCTGAAAGCAGCCGTAGATTTTGGGGCTGATCGTCCACCAGCAGAATGGTGCCTTTGTGAACAGAAAGTTCGGTGGCCTCTGATTCGTTAGCATCTAACTCGTCTATATCTGACCCATCAACACCGTCGGCAATATTTCGCCATTGCACCATAGTCTCCAGTCCAGACGAAGACCGGACATCACCTCGCTCTACTTGCTCTAGGGCATGGTCCAATACAGCGCGAACATTGGCCTTTGTCACCTTTGTGTCTAGCACTTGCGATAGCAGCTGCCAGAGCTTAGGGGCAACATCTTGCTTCACATACTTGGCAGAGTAACCACACTCTACAGCTAGCTGATCGTAGGTCTTTCGCTCTTCCTGCAGGGCCCCAATCAAAATTTGCCGTTGCAGCTCACTACAGTAGGTCTGCGTTTTTTTCTGAATCAACGTCTCGGCAAACTTTAGGACGCGGCTTCTCTGCGGGCTACTTGCTATTGGATTGTTTGCCCTGACTACCAATGCTTCGCCTGCTTTCGATAGGTGCATGTCTCTCTACGTCACCTTACATCATTTCTTATGGCCTAGTTCTTATGCTTATTATCCACCCATTGCAGCGCTGCACTTTGCAATACTGTGCAATACTTTCCGGCAAAATCCGAACCAAAAGACTGAACAATAGCCGCATTAAACCTGAATGAAACTGAACTTTTCTGGATTCCTTCAACCCGGCAGCTCAGTCATTATATGCAGGATGTAATGTTTGCCAATGTAGACACTCTGTCTTGCACGGCGACGACTCTTTCATGAGCACTACCAGAAGCTTTTGGCTAAAACCACATGTTCCGCTCAATGGGCCGTACCAAATAGATATCGTCGGTAGGGTTATGCGCAACGACGACCTACTCACAGTTAGCTACGAAATCTTAGGTGATCTCGACAAAACGGTACAGCCATCGGCGGCGGCAGCAGACCAAGAGCCTGTTCCCTTCTGGCATACGACTCAGCTAAAGTGCTTTGTCGCGCTAGAGGATGCTCCCCACTACTGGGAGTTTCAGCTACAGCCAGACTACAACTGGGTCGAGTGCTTTTCTCCACAGCCAACGTCCGCTTGGGACTTTCAAATCTCCCACAATCACGACTGGAGCATCCTCCGCTACGACAACTACCGGCTGAATCCTCAACGCGAAACTAACATACATACCGTTTCCTACAGCTTGCTCTCCTCGCCGCAGGCCCTGCATACATTGCTAAAGATAGACCTAAGCAAACTGTCGCTGACCAACCGGCCCTTAAAGATTGGGCTTGCGGCAATAGCTAAACTCGCAGATAAGCACACAACCTACTGGGCGCTGGCATATCCTCAAAGCGGCCCAGACTTTCACCATCCAGAAAGCTTTGCATTGCCAATATAAGTAGCTAACGCGTGACATTACACAAAAAGTACTGAACGTGGTTGCTCAGTCTTGTAAATTGGGGGGTAGTGACTAAGTACGGGATATGACCTCTAGTCTTTCGCAGTTTCTTTCAAAGCATGCTGAATCGTCCAGCCTGTGGCAAGGTGCTGCGCTCTACCAGCGATGCCTTGCAGACAATCAGACCACCTTGCAGCAGGCAGACGGGCTGTACGTATACGGGTACGAGTTTTTGGGGATGGCTTACACCGTATACATCCACCGAGTCCTCGAAAAAATTCGGCAGTACGGCATAGACCATGTCTTATTTGTCGCGAGAGAAGGCTACCTATTCAAAAAAATCTACGAGATACTCACGCATCACGTGCCCACTGCCGTTGACGCTGAGGTGACTACCACCTACGCCTATATGTCACGGCGATCTACATTCTTAGCCTCTGTACCACAGCTGACAACACGTGAAATCGTCATTTCAAACTATCGGGCTGTGCCCGGCGGGCTCGGCGGCACGCTCAGATATATTGGCCTACCCACCGAAGCGTTTGTCCCACTGGCACAAACCCACGGACTGGATTTGGACAAGCATATTCCCAACCACTGGGATGACACGGCGCTGCTCTCGTTTTTGAATGATCCAGCCGTGCAATCTTTGGTGCGCCGTCACCACCAGCAAAGCTACGACAGCCTGCGCACCTATCTGGAGCAGTGTCACTTCTTTGGCGAAAATCGGAAGGTGGCCTTGGTCGATATCGGCTGGGATGGCACCATTCAAGACAACCTCGTGCGAGCTTTCAACCATTTGCCCACCTTTCCGCTACTGCACGGGCTTTACTTTGGTCGGCGCGAGTTTAAGGGCTTTCTAAAATACTCTGGGTCATTTTCAAACGGGCTGATGTTTGATATCCGCGATCGCAACATTCACCAAAGAAGCCTCAATAGCTGCGTCGAGCTTTTTGAAAAAGGAGCCGGCGCACCCCATGCCTCGACCGTCGGCTACGAACGGGGTGAAGGTGGCTTAGCACACCCCGTCTTCAAACCCGAACACAACACTTCTCGCCAAGAAGAAATCGCTGGCAATCCTGCGATCGCAGTTATGCAGCAAGGCATTTTAGACTTTGCCCATCGCTACGCTCAGCAGCTAAAAGCTCAGCCGTTTGAAGGGGAGGCCATGCTGCCCTTTACAAGAGGACTGGTCACGCGCCACCTGGGCTTCCCAACCGCTGAGGAGGCGCGCCAAATCTCCTATCGATTGGGTCAGCACGCTGAAGATATGGGCGATGAAAATACCAGAAGCCTAGTGGTAAAGCCTGAAAAGTTCTGGGCGGCACTAAAGTCTGGAAAAATCAAAAGCGCTAAGCGGGCCCTTAGGCTCTCAACCTGGAAGGCCGCCAGCCTAAAACTTATCGGTATTCCTGGCGTGCATTTCTTTTATTCTCTGAGGCGATATCTCTCCCAGCCTAAGGACTCTTCAGCCGGTGGATAGCCTGTGCAGAACGCAATCTCATAGCCAAGTTAATGCTAACAAACCGACTACTGGGCCCACTATTGGCCCGTCTAATCTCTAGAAACTATTACTAAAAATTATGGATTCGGTTACTTCTGCAGCCACGACCAACGCGGAGATCTTTGACCTGTCGACCGCTCGCAACTACGCCGAGAGGCTATCTCACCATGCTGGGTCAGGAGACAATTCTGCGCTGCAACGGTTGAATGTAGAGCTAAATGCTGCGATCGCAGCCGCCGAAGCCGCCGACCAACAAAACGCATCCGTCGAAGACCGCATGGAACAACAGTCCCATCTGCTCTGGCTCTGCAACCAGTGCGATTACTACACAGGCGTATCAACGGCGGCTCAATCCTCTTCTATACCGGCCCCCGCTAAGGCAAGAGCCTCACAAGGACTCTGGCAAATCAGATCTGTGATTAGCACACTCGCCTTCCTCAAGCTGCTCAACAACATACGCAGCTTTCTACCCGGCTCAGCGCCACCGGCACCAGCATGGCGCGAAATATCGCCTGGTTTCCGGCTATGGACAATGGGATCCAAACGGAACAAGTCGTGAGCATGAATCAGCAGCCCTCGACCACTCAAGTTTTTTCATTCGACGTATTCGATACCTGCGTGACGCGCTACTGCGCTCGTCCTGCGGACTTATTCGAGCGGTTATTTGCTGGACTACTCACACAGAAAGCTCGCCAGAGTAGCGAGAACGTCTCCGCCGCCGAATCTGCCTATGAGCTGACCGCCGCCGCAAAAGCTTTGGCGCGATCACGCACAGCAGCCGAAAAAACCGCCCGGCAGCAAACCACTCAAGACGACATCACCCTCACCGCCATCTATCAGGCCCTAGCGCCCAGCCTAAAATCCTACGGGCTCGACACCGCTGAAGCCGAGTCCGCAGAAATTGAGCTAGAGCTGGCAGCGGTGAGCCCCATTTTGTGTACTAAGCTGCGGATTCAGCAGATGCGATCGCAAGGCCACAAGGTGATCTTCATTTCTGATATGTATTTGCCGGGCTATGTCGTCCGCAAAATGCTAGAGACCCATGGATTTTCTGATGGCAGCGATGCGGTGTATGTCTCTGCCGATGTTGGCTTAACCAAGGGGAGCGGTCGACTTTTTGACTACGTTTGCGATCAGTTAGCAATCGCACCAAAGCAGCTACACCATACAGGAGACAATCGCTACGCCGATGTACGAGCGGCCAAGCGACAAGGGGTAACAGCCACTCACTTCACTCAGGGCGACCCAACCCGCTATGAATGCGGATTTCGCGCAGAGCTGGTAGGTGATGACTGGATGCGATCGCACCTACTCGGCCTCAGCCGCGCCATTCGCCTCGGCCACGATACTAGCGGCGATCACGGCCACGCCACGCTAGCAGCCGATGTGCTGTCTCCACTGGTCACGAGCTACCTACTCTGGGTGCTGACCACAGCGAAAGAGATGGGTGTGCGCCGTTTGTACTTCGCCGATAGCGGCCTGTTGGCGATAGCCCAGACAATCTGTCAAAAAGGAATCGCCAGTGAGATTGTTCTTACAGAGCACATCGAGGGAGAAACAGAATACAAAGGTCATCGATTTATCCTCTGCGAGGCGGAAGAACAATCACTAATTTTAAGTGACGAAGTCACGCAGTTCGCCCCACCGCTCTCTTATATAGAATCTCCCATCGGCAATAGAAAACAACTCGAAGGAACAACCTACCTATTTGAATATGGCTCAATTCTAAAACTGTTGTTCTCTGCACTCAGCAACGCAAAAGTGCCCATGTATCAAGCAATCGCGTCAACCTATGCAGCAAAATACATTGACACGAGTAGTGGGGATACAAGCAATCTCAACCCCAGCGATCTCAATATGCTTAGACAATACGCTATCAACAATGCTGTTCGACTGCTCTCACATCCAACAACAGCCGATGCCAAAGCGATCGTAGAACTACACGCCACAACAAACGAGCAAACACTTCAAATCAGAGCCGTTCGCCCTTGGGAAGTCCCCAAAATCAGCAAGCGACTCATTAAGCGTAAACGAGGTAATTCGCAGAACCTTTGGACCGAAGGTGCGATCGCACTATCGCCCCTACCCATTCGGGTCTTCCTCACAAGAGCGCGAAATCTCCGAACCTAGCTCGAAGACCGCCGCCCATTCAAAATAGGCTTCGATCCGCTAGAACGACCCTTCACCTGCGGCGCACGAGACCGGCTACCGCCTCGCCCTTGCCCACGACCACGACCACCGCCGCGTGAATTGTTACGACCGTTAGGAATGGGCTCAGGCGGAATCGAATGATCGGGCTCATAGCCTGAAATCACTTCTTTAGGAATATCTCGCTTCAGCAGGCGCTCAATGCCTCTGAGCAATCCTTTTTCATCGACACATACGAGCGAAACAGCCTGCCCTTCATTACCCGCACGGCCCGTACGACCAATGCGATGCACGTAGTCTTCAGCCACATTCGGCAGCTCAAAATTCACCACGTGAGGCAGCAAATCAATATCCAAACCACGCGCCGCAATATCAGTCGCGACTAGCACACGCACGTCACCCGCCTTAAAGGCAGCTAGGGCTCTGGTGCGAGCGCCTTGGCTTTTGTTGCCGTGAATAGCCGCCGCTGTCAGGCCGTCTTTTTGCAGATGCTTGGTAAGGCGGTTCGCCCCGTGCTTGGTACGGGTAAAGACCAAAACCTGCCGCCAATTGCGCGAGCCAATAATAAAAGAAAGCAGCTCGCTCTTGCGGACGCGGTCAACCGGATACACAACTTGGTCAACGGTCTCAGCAGCAGAGTTGCTGCGGGCCACTTCAATGAGTTCGGGCGATCGCAAAAAGCTATCGGCCAGCTTCTTAATTGCACCAGAAAAAGTCGCCGAAAACAGCAGCGTTTGGCGCTCTTCACGCACCAGCGCCAAAATCTTGCGAATATCGTGAATAAAGCCCATATCGAGCATGCGATCGGCTTCATCGAGTACCAGCACCTCTACCTGAGAAAGATCAAGCGTTTGCTGATTCACATGGTCGAGCAGTCGCCCTGGCGTCGCAATCAAAATGTCGACACCTTGGCGCAGCTTGGAAATTTGTGGATTTATCTTCACGCCACCAAAAATCACCGTGGAGCGAATGGGCAAATACTTGCTGTAGGTACTCACGCTTTCGCCCACCTGAGCGGCCAGCTCACGGGTTGGGGTCACAATCAGCGCACGAATAGGACGACGATGTCCGCCTCGGCTACTGCCGCCGCCACCGCGATTCTTTCTAAGAATGGGCTTCGAGCTACCTTTCGCACTGCCTCTATCACCCGTGTTCGCACCCGCTGACGACGGCTTCGACATATCCTGAGGCGGCAGATCTTCGCAGAGTCGCTGCAATAGCGGTAGGGTAAAGCCCGCTGTTTTACCTGTTCCCGTTTGGGCGCTGGCCATCACATCGCGGCCTTGTACCACCACCGGAATAGATTGCCCCTGAATGGGGGTGGGCTCGGTGTAGCCTTCTTCTGCGATCGCGCGCAAAATTTCGGGCCGCAGCCCGAGAGATTCAAAAGACATCATCTAAAAAGAAATTGCTCCTAGGGAACCTTCGAAGTGCCCTATCATCTCGCCGACAGACAAAAAAAGTCCTATCTGACAAAACTAGCCTAAGAGCAATTACCAAAAATTCAAACTCAACGCTGCAACCAGCCGAGGCGGCAAAAGCCGATTCCCTCTTACACTCGCAGCAATCCAGTGCGCAGACTAGATGCGCACAGTAAGGGAATATACTAGCAGACTTTTCTCTAGTGGGTCTGTTTCTAAGGAGTCTGCGTCTAAGCGGTCTACTGAGCAGTCTTTAAGTGTAAGCCTTCACCCCGTCATCAAGCCAGCTGACGAGGTCGGCAACAACCTGATCCGCATCCAAATCGTTATGCGGCTCGTGGTAGCTACCGGGGTAGATGGCCAGCGTTTTTTCCGAGCTCTGAATCTGCTGATAGATTTGCTTCGTCCCAGCGGGTGCCACGATAGGGTCGTCCTCTCCATGGGTTAGCAAAATCGGCAGCGTCATTTTTTCAATGTTGGCCTTTACCCAGGCCAAAGTACTGAGCGTTTCGGTGCCCCACCGCAAGGTCACATAGGGATGCGTCAGCGGATCGTCCGCCGTTTGCTCTGTCACAGCTTGGTCTCGCGACAGGCCTTGCTTGCAAAGACCCATTTTGATAGAGACTCTAGGGAGTAGACCGGAAAGTAGGCGGGCGATCGCAATCCGCACAGAACTCGCCGTCCCATCCATCGGCTGAATCGGCGGCGCACTTACCACCAGCCGCTGAAGGTTCAGCGTCTTAAACTCAGGCCTTTGCCCATTGCGCAGCACATAGTCGAGCACAATCAACCCGCCCAAACTATGCCCCATCAAAAATAGCGGAGCCGTGGGCTCTTGCCGACGCACCAGCTGCAAAAAAGTCTGTGTATTGTCACGATAATCCTGCCAGCGGTTGATATGGCCACGCTGCCCTTCCGACTTGCCATGCCCCTGATTATCAAACCCAAAGACCGCATACCCCGCCGCCGTCAACCCTTTTACCACTTCGCAATAGCGCCCAGAATGTTCACCTAACCCATGCACTAGCGCTAGCACACCTTTGATCGGAGCCGGCTTCTCTAGAGCCTTCTCTGGCAGCTTATCTAGCGACTTCTCTGGCACCTCTGCTTGCTCATTTTTCCCTTGGGCCGGATACCAGCCCTGGTAAAACAGCTGCAAAGCATGCGCGCCTTTGAACGTTCCTTGCTTGAACGCGCCTCGGTTAACAGGCCCTTTATCAACAGGCCCTTGGTCAACAGGCCCTGGAAGGTGAGTTTGTATCGAAGTCATTACGGCAGGTAAGCCAAGCGCTGGGTAAAGGAATTGCGGTGTCATTAATCTACAGGATTTCAATCGTTCCCTGCTGTCCATCGATGCGCACCCGCTGACCGGTGGTCAACCGATGAGTGGCATCGGTGACATCCATCACAGCCGGGATACCATATTCACGAGCAACGATGGCACCATGTGACAGCTGCCCCCCCACTTCAGAAATCAGCCCTCCAATGCGGGCCAGTAGAGGCGACCAGCCAGCATCGGTATAGGGCACCACCAAAATCGTTTGAGCATCAATATCAGTCATAGCATCTGTGAGCGTCTCCAAGACCTGCACCGTGCCTTCTACTCGACCGGCACTCGCACCAATGCCTTCTAAGGTACCAGCGCCTAAAGTACCCACATGCGCTGAGGGAAGCGCCGCCGGTTCGGCAATATCGGCTGGGGTGTTTTTCCCGTATATCAAGTAGGGTACCCGGTGCGCACTTTGCCTATGCCACTGTGCTTTTTCCGTATGAATTTTCAGGCGTAGCTCGTCAACGGACATTGGATGGGTGAGCTGCATCTGAATTTCAGCCCAGGTAAGGAAAAATATGTCGCCTTGGGCTTCTAGCCGCGCCGCGCTGAGCCATCGACTTTCTAGTTCTACAACGCAGCCCCGCAGCGCCGCCATGAGTCGGTCGTACACTTCTGCAACCTGCCCCTTTAAATTCAGGCGAGCCTGCACCTGACGGATTTTCCACCCAGGTGATTTTTGTGCGGCATCAACTGCACTGCCTTCCAGATTCACAGTGTCTGAATTTACAGACGCTGCGTTATCTGGATTCATAGAATCTGGCCTTATGGAATCTGGCTGTAGCAGAAACTGAGCGAGTAGCTCACGCACAGGCTGAGGCGATTCTTTCCAAGTGGGGACAGCGATATCTGTAGCGACTTCGCTGAGATAGCCGTACTGTTCGAGGAAGCGATCGAGCTGGTCGAAAACGAGGTGACCTTCAGGATGCTCGGAGAGCGCTGCAAATAGGGCAGCGCTGTTGTTGATTGGCTGGGCTTGGTCGGTATCAGCACTGGGATCTGTGCTGAGCTTTGGCCGCTTTGCAGACAGTGTTTCCCCCAGGGAGGTGCGTAGCTGTTCGGCAATGCCTTTTAGTTCTTCGAGCGCACGGACTTCAGGGTTTTGCCGACTGTCTAGCTCGGTGAGGTCGATTTTGAGCACGGCTTGGCGAAGGGCCAGGCTTAGCGGTGCCAAAATGTTGAAATGAGTAGATTGTTCTAGCAGCGCCAGAATCGATTCAATGCGCGCTGTGAGCTGATCTTCTGAAAGCGTTGTAATGGGTTCTGAGTCCCACTGAGCAAACGCTGGGGTAAAGGCCTTTTGTTTGGCTTCAGCAAACCGGTTAGGTACACTGCGTTCCTGCTGCCATAGTCGCCACAGTCCAGGCAAGTTGCGCAGCGTCGTCAGCAATGGTGGCTTTTGAAACTTCGTGCCCCGCGTCAAAAACTCTAAGCTGTCGGGCGGTAGGCCCATACGGGTAAAAATATCGCCTAGCAGCGTGGCATTGAAATAGGCTCTGGCATAGTGCAGCGTCGCCGTCTGCGCAAAGTCGAGGCCTTGGGCTTTGTCTTTGAGCACGGTGGTAAATAAATTACCCCACTCGCCACAGGTCAGCGGTTGATTGATCGACCAGGTCAACGGACGAATCACGCCAGGAATGACCTCAGCCGCAATCTTACGGGTCCAAATTGGCATGAGCGTGGTGATAGGCCGACTCTGCAATACCCAAAGCTGCTCACCATCAAAGGTCCACTCAATGTCTTGCGGGATGCCGTGAAAGCTGTTTTCAATATGGCGAGTGAGATAAGCCACCTGCTGAATCAGTTCTTTGGGCGCACTGCCCATTCCCCTTAGTGGCAATGTCGTCTCAGCAGGCATTTTCCAGTCACCGTTTTCTGGCAATTCGCTCACATTAACCTGATAGCGCTCGGGTGTAATTTGGCCAGATACAACTTGGCTCGCATCGCCCGGTAGCGCCTCGACTACGACCGTATCACCGACATGGGTCACCGGGTCTCGGCTGAAAGCTACGCCTGAGAAAGCACCAAAAATATGAGGCTGTACCAGCACGTTCATTTTGCCTTCAGGAATGTCCCGGTCCTGACGGTAGCGAACGGCTGACGGCGCGTTGTAGGCGTTGAGGCAAACGGTGATGGCTTGGTCTAGGGCTTCAGCGCTGGTGATTTCGGTGACAGAGACATATTGGCCAGCGGCAGAGGCGGTAAGGGTATCTTCACCCACGGCAGAAGAGCGGGCGACGACAGTAATGCCGGTCCGCTTGCGATCTCGTTTCCTTTTGTAGCTACCTTTGCGGTTTAGGGTCGACGTATCGGGAGCAGGCTCGTGAGCATTTGGCCGCAGGCTCGCATGCGGGAAAACGGTGTTGAGAAGAGCGGTGGGGTCATCTCCAGCGGGGAGGACGTAGCCGGGTGCGACGGGGTAGCCCCAAGCGTAGAGCTGGGAGAGGGTAGCGGCTTTGGTGCCAACTTTGTCTGCTGAGAGGAGGGTGGTGAGGGAAGGGAGGGCGCGATCGCCCTGAAAAAATCGAAACATCCGCCGAGACTGCCCATCACTTTCCACCGCCGCCATCTCCAAATCATCAGGAATTTTGTGATAAATCCAGGCCACCACCCCAGACAAGCAAGCCACAACCAGCACCCGCATGCCATCCGTCGGGTGAAACAGCGCCGTCAAAACCGGCATCAGCACTAGCACAAATAACTTGCCCTGCTGCTTCATACGCAAAAGCGTAAAGCCGATGAGACTAATTAAAAAGGTAAATCCAGCAACCACTGGGTCGTAGACGAAAAAGCCCCAGGCAATATTGGTGGTTCCGGCACCCTGGCTTCCCCAGTAACGGCCCATCACCAGAAACATCAGTGAGAGCACAGGCCAAATAGCATCGGCGCCAAAAAAATAACGGGCGAGCAAAACAGCGGATACGCCCTTAAAGGCTTCAGCAGCCACAGACAGGACGCCGGCAACGGTGCCACCGTGGTAAAAGGCGGCGGATACGCTGACGTTTCCTGTGCCCAGCTTTTTGAGCTGTTTCCCGGTGAGTGCACTGACAATCCACCCCGTTATAGGCAACGCTCCTAGCGCCGGAACAAGGGTAAATATCAGCAGGGCACCGAGAACTTGGGCCATTGGGGCGACGGGGAATAGAAAGAACTTAGTCTTGTGTAGGTGCCATAACGCGCCAGACTATAGAAATTTTATGTCGGGAGAGGAAAGTTTTTCAGATAGCCTCTGAATCTATTAACAAGCCCATCAGGTGCATTGAACTAATACTCGTGATTAATGGCAGCCCAGGGCCAAATCAACATGTGTCATTCTTAGGCACTATTGTAGAAATAAGCAGGGTACGCTTGTCTTCTACCTTGAGCCATAAAATAACAGGGTTAAAAAGTCCTCTCGTCAAAAGGTTTCGCGACACATGACTTCACTGATGCAGCTGGCTTTGCATGTCTTGCCCTTACGCACTGTTCGATTAGCTGCGAATCGATTAGCTGCGAAAAGTCCTATCAGACGTTTGAGTGCCTTGTCTTTAACATTGCTATTTTTGGCGGGTGGTTCGCTCAGTGCAGTCGCACAGTCAAAAGTCCCTGCGGCGATCGCATCTTCTAGCGGTCAAACTTCTAGCACTCAAACTTTTGGCAGTCAAACTTTTAGCAGTCAGCTAAACGAATCGGCGCAGCTCGAAACCGACATTCAGCAGATGGTCGCTCAGGTCATAGCGGCAGAGACCACGAACTGGAGCCCAGCGCAAAAAACGGCTCTGAAAGAGATGGAAGCGATGGGCCTGAAAAATGAGGAGTTGATTGCCATAGCATCCCTCACCCCCAGCGAAATGAGCACCCAGCTCAAATCCAACCCAAAACTCAGCAAGCTCAGCACTATTAGCATCTCCAACGAAGAAGCCCTCAAACTCGCCCCCACCCTCCTCCTCAGCCGCTACCTCTTCAACATCGGGAGAGCAGCCCTCTGGGGCAGCGTCATCTCCGCTATCCGCAGCGCAGACTTCGACTATCGCGCCATGACCTCCGCGCTCACTTCCGGCAACACCCGTGAGTTCATGTCCTTGCTTAGCGACGGCTTCACCACCGACCAATCCAGATTCACCCATCTAGTCGGCACAGCCGCCACCTTTGCCTGTGGCTCAGCCACTCTCGACGTCACCCCCGGTCTATGCAGCCGTTTTGCCAGCGGCATGCAAAAAATATTCACCCGCGTCAATCGCTCGAATACTCGCACCATCCGCCGCAGAGCGTTACCCATTGCAGCGCCGAGCAAGGCCACTGCTAAGCCTCAGTCGTAACACGGCAGCGCGCTAAGCTAGAGAGTAGCAAACTCAGCACCTCAGCAACACAAGCCAAAGTATGGAGCCACGCAAACAGCCACGCAATCCTCTCCTGTGGAAGCGCATTCAGCGCAACTTCGTATGGCTGAGCCTTCTACTTTTCGTATGGCTCATGTGCAGCGCCGAAGCCAGCGCCGAGACTCTACGAGAGCGTCAGCAGTCCTTCCCAAACTGGCAAAGCAAACCTCCTGTACAAGTATCAGAAGGCGACCTCATCTACCCAAAGTGGATGGCAGGCACCTGGCGCATGAGTTCCACCCTCGTCGATATGGTGGCTCCCCTCGCACCAGAGATAGTGACCCCCGGATTTGAAGGCAATCGCCAGTTCCTACGCAAATCTATCCCTGCAATCATCAAATTCGTACCTCAGCGAAAATCGCGAGGCCGCTTTCTCAATCAGCCATTACCCACTCCCCGCGTTGGCCTCAGCACCCTAGACCTAGATGACGATGACGACATCGAAATCGTGTCCGACCGGGCATACAACGGATTGAGCCTGGCAAGAGCATATCTAGGCGACGACTGGGTGAAAGCCGTCAAGGTAGACCCAGACGATCCGAACCGTCAGGTTACTTTCCTCAAAGACAATCAACAGCTAGTGTCAACAGTGACTGGCCGCATGGTAGAAACCCCAAACGCGGGCTCTTTTGCTACCACAGAAGTCTTCCAGCAGTTTTTCCGCAATACCAAAAACGCCGACGACACCCCAGCGGTGTACCTCAACGAAGTCGAAAACACGACCATCTACCGCAAGCATTCGGACCCCAATTTCCCAATTATGGCGGATCAGATCACCGCAATTTATCTTTCACCGCAAGACCCGGATTACTTTAAAGCGAAAGACAAGCCGGTGGCGCTGTATAGGTATCAGCTGGCGTTTTCTCCGTTGGAAGCGGGTTCTGTACCTGAGTAGGGAGGGAAAGGGAACACCTCTCTTCTATCGCCTCCGCCTTGGTCGATAGTTTCCGTCTCTCGGATAATCGTTGTAGCCGCCATTATCAGGCCGGTTCCCATCGTAGCGGCGGTCGTCGTAGCGCTCATCGTACCTAGGGCGGTCGTCGTACTGCCGCTCTGGTAGCCGCTCTCGATATGAGCGGTCGTCGTAGGGTGGCTGCTGCCTGCCGTAATCCTGGCCGTATCTAGGATCGTAGCCTTGGTTGTAGCCCTGATCATAAGGCTGGCGATAGTCCTGTGGGCCATATCCTTGCTGGCCATATCCCTGCTGGCCGTTGCCGAGCACGGTGTTTTCTACATGCATCTTTAGCTGTTGAGACATCCGCCGTAGGCCCTCCCGCTCGTCTTGCCGAATAAAGGGCAAAAAGACTTTGGAAAGGATGCCTGAGAACAGCTCGCGGTGCATGTAGCGGGTGCGCCCAGGCACATTCTCTCTTAGCTCAAAAACGTGCTCTGTACGCAACCCAGGAATCGTAGAGACCCAGCGCAGCATGTAGGGCGGGCGCAGCATCGTAATCAAAGGCTGAAACTCTGTTTCTTCGTCACCTTCTAGCCGCTGCATTGCCAGAAAAATTTCGTTGCCCCTTGCGAGCCGAAGCCCAGGATCGCAATCGTATAAAAAGGTATTCCAAAAGCGCCACTGATCTTTCCGAATCAAAGTATCCCAAACGACACTTTGAGGAGCGTTGATGTCGATTTCTGCGTAGAGAGAAGGCATTTGGGGAGAAGGAAGAAAGGGGAAAAGGAAAGGGGTTTGGTTAGCAGGATAGACGATGAATGGGAAAAGTCGCAGGCCCTTGTCATTACGCTTTGGGCTTTTTCCAAGTTTACCCGGTCGCTTGCTCGCTTTATGTCGATGAAAAGGGATACGCTTTATAGCACTGCTTTTCCCTATAGTTCCATCTTTTTTCTATGGTTAGTTTGACGCCAAACCCTAGCTACAGCGTAACGCTCCGGATTAAGCTACCGAACCAAGTCAGTCGGCTGGCAGCAGTGATAGAGGCGATCGCACGCTCAGAAGGCAACCTAGGAAATATTGATGTTGTGGAAAAAAGCCGCGAGTACATTATTCGTGAAATTTCAGTGGATGCCGCGAGTACAGAGGCAGCGGAGAATATAGAGAAGGCCGTGCGATCGCTCGACGACATAGAAGTCCTCGCCGTCTACGATCGCACCTTTGCCCTGCACCGAGGCGGCAAGCTCCGCATAGAAGCCAAGATTCCTCTGCGTGAGCAAGATGATTTGGCCATGGCCTACACCCCTGGCGTTGGGCGAGTGTGCGTAGAAATCGCCAAAAACCCTGAAGCCGTTTACGACTACACCATTAAAGGCAACACAGTGGCGATTGTCAGCGATGGTAGCGCGGTTCTGGGCCTCGGTAACTTGGGCGCAGAAGGCTCCATGCCGGTGATGGAAGGTAAGGCAATGCTGTTCAAAGAATTCGCCGGGCTCGACGCGTTCCCTATCTGCCTAGACACACAAGACACCGAAGAAATCATTGAGACCGTAAAGCGAATCGCCCCCGTCTTTGGCGCAGTGAACCTAGAAGATATCAGCGCGCCACGCTGCTTTGAGATTGAAAAGCGGCTGCAAGAAGCACTGGATATTCCAATCTTTCATGACGACCAGCACGGAACGGCGATCGTCAGCTTGGCAGCGCTTATGAACTCGCTGAAAGTCGTAGGTAAGAAAATCGGTGACATTCGCCTGGTTATCAATGGCGCAGGCGCAGCCGGTCTATCGATGGCGCGTTTGTTCAAAAAAGCGGGCTTGCAAGATTTGGTTGTTTGCGATTCCAAAGGGATTATTAGCAGCGACAGAGACAACCTCACCGCAGCCAAACAAGAATTCGCTGTCGCTCAGTCCGGCACCCTCGCAGACGCCATGAAAGGCGCGGACGTTTTCATGGGCGTGAGCGCACCGGGCGTCGTCAGCGTAGATATGGTGAAATCGATGGCTGAGCAGCCTATTGTATTCGCTATGGCCAACCCCGTGCCAGAGATTCAGCCTGAACTCGTAAAAGACGTCGTTGCAGTGATGGCAACTGGGCGTAGCGACTACCCGAATCAGATTAATAACGTGCTCGCTTTCCCTGGGGTGATTCGGGGCGCGGTAGATTGCCGGGCGCAGGCAATTACGACGGAAATGTTTTTGGCGGCTGGGGGTGCGATCGCCGCCCTCATTCCCGACCCCGACCTCACCCCAAACAACATCATGCCCTCCGTGTTCGCCCCGCGCGTCGCCACCGCCGTCGCCGCTGCCGTCAAAGAAGTCGCCCGCAACGCCGGTATCGCCAAGAAATAGCTCCATGCGCAAGATTGAATACAACCTCACCATCTATCCTTTCCACATCGATGCGATGGGTCATGTGAATAACATCATCTACGTTCAGTGGATGGAAATTGGCCGTGTCAAGCTGCTGGACGCAATAGAAATGCCGATCGATCAAGTGATCGAAGAAGGCTTTGCACCCGTGCTGGTAGAAACAACTATTAGCTACAAGGTGCCGCTTTATTTGGGCGATCGGGTCACGGGCAGCATTTGGCTATCGCAGCTGCGGAGCGCTTCTGCGGTAATGTCGTTCGAGTTTTGCAATCAAGATGGTGAAGTAGCGGCTATAGGGAGCCAGCGGGGGCTGTTTATTGATCTTGCGAGCAAGAAGCCTAAGCGATTGGATGAGAGGGTGCGCGATCGCTTCGCCACCTATCTCATCACCGATGTCTAACGCACGAGCCTGATCCCACAGGCAGATTCCTGTCATTCTCCTTTTGCCATAGACTTACCCCTAGAACGCAACCAAAAGGATCATCATGCTCAACGAAGCTGCAAAAAAAACAATGCTCCGCCACATTCCTCATGGGCTATACATCTGTGGCACTAAAGACGGCGACGACGTCAACGGGTTCACGGCTAGCTGGGTAATGCAAGGTTCCTTCGAGCCACCCCTCGCCATCGTTTGTGTCAAAGCAGATTCTACTTCTCACGCCATGATCAAATCGGGCGAAGTATTCTCTCTCAGCGTTTTGGAAGAAGGCCAAAAGTCAGTCGCACAAAACTTTTTCAAACCCGTGAGCCGCGTCGGCAACAAGTTTGAAGAGATTGAATTCTACCCTGGCGAAGAAACTGGCTGCCCCATCATCAAAGACTCCCTTGGCTACGTAGAATGCCGCGTTGTCGGCAGCGTAGAAAAAGGTGACCACACTGTATTTGTTGGGGAAGTAGTCGGCGCAGGTGAGCACCGCGAAGGCAAGCCTCTCCTCCTGGCAGATACTGGCTGGAACTACGGCGGTTAGAGAATCTCTCCAACCTCACTGAAACGGCGATCTAGAAGCTTCCTACAGTTGACCAACAACCGTAGGAAGCTTTTTTGTGCTTAAGATGTCTGTGCTTGAGATAGCAGATCTGTTAAATCTGTCACAGTCTCCGCTGTAATTGAAACCATTCCCCATTTTTTACCATGGTTCCTCTTCAAAAGTTCATCAACGACTTTCACAGCCGATATCGCACTCTGGACGAAGGGCAGCTAGCGAGCTACATTCCAGAACTAACCAAGGCAGATTCTAGATGGTTCGGTATCAGCATCGTCACCACAGACGGCCAGATCTTTGACGTGGGAGATACCCAGCAAAACTTCACCATCTAATCCATCTCAAAAGCATTTGCTTACGGCCTAGCGAATCGATCGGTGCAGTTGACGCTTGACCAAACAGTCCCTGAAGATGTGAGTAGCAAAAATTGGTAGCTCATCATGCCTACAGCGATTCGAGACCTTTTGCCAGCGATTGCTCCTCTTTTCTTTGCCATTAGCAATACCGTCTACTGGTGGCTACCGGCAATTGTCATCTTTCTAGCGCTAAAACTGTTGCTGCACCGCCGCTTTCGTCAAAGGTGGGGTAAGCCGCTTAAGCGATTGGCGATCGCAGGCTTTCTTTCTTACCTAGCGGCATTTGCTCTGCTCTACGTAATGCAGCCACGGCTGATGTATCACCCTACCTCCACGCTTCAAACCACGCCCGCCTCTCACAATCTCCGCTACGAAGAGGTTTGGGTACCCGCAACACCCACCCCTGCCTCAACCGAAAAGCTACATAGCTGGTGGATTCCTCAGCCAAATCACCCCATCGGCACCCTGATTTACTTTCATGGCGCGGGGCTAAATATTGGTTTCAACGTCACGCAGGCCTTTTGGCTACGGCAGTCGGGGTTTAACGTGCTCATGATGGAATATCGGGGATACGGACTCAGTGAAGGAGACTTCCCTACGGAAGATTCCCTGTATCAAGATGCTGAGACGGCGCTAGCCTATGTGACGCAGAAGAAACAGATTGAGGAAAGCGATATCTATGTGTACGGACATTCTTTGGGCGGTGCGATCGCCATCAACTTAGCCAGCCATCATCCAAACCTCGCCGGGCTCATCATTCACAACTCATTCACCTCCATGGCCGAAATGGTCGCCCGCTCTAAGTACGCCCGCTGGTTTCCCGTGCAGTGGATACTCACCCAAAGATTTGAATCACTCCAAAAAGTAAGTCAGCTGCAAGTGCCGCTACTCCTCATTCATGCAAAAGGAGATCCGCTCATCCCAGTCGAAATGGGCACACGACTATTTCAAGCAGCCCACAGCAGCCCGCTCAAAGAACTCGTTGTCGTCGACACCAACGTACACAACAATGCAGCCGCCATCTACAAAGATGCTCGCCACCTGGCAAAGGTGAAGCTGTTCGCCATGGGAGCACGCGCTACGCTGTGAATTGAACATAGCAAGCATTAGACTAGCTGAATAGTCCACGGCATCCTCTAACACCCTTGAATGAGCTTAAAACTGACAGGTCATCAGTAAACTGTTGAAAGTAGTGATGTAGATGATTTTGAGATTGATATTACTAAAACACAGCAGCCATGGCGACAATCAACTTCAACACTTCAAATAATACCTTTCGCCAACTACTAGGCAATGGCCTTACCTATCGCGTTCCTAGGTTTCAGAGTGATTACTCTTGGGGCACAGACGAATGGGACGACCTTTGGCAAGACATCGTAGCGCTCTTTGAAGATGATAGTGAATCAGGCCATTACCTGGGCTATCTAGTCCTACAATCTTCAGGCAACAAACAATTTGACATCATTGATGGACAGCAAAGAATAACGACCTTGAGTGTGATGATTTTAGCCGGTCTATCACATCTCGAAGACTTGGTAAAGTTAGGATTAGATGCAGATAACAATCAGCAACGCAAGGACGAATTGCATCGGAACTACATTGGTTTCATAGAACCAGAAACGCTTATCCCTCAATCAAAGTTGGCGCTCAACCGCCATAATAATTTGTTTTATCAAAGCTACCTAGTTCCTCTTGCATCCATTCCAATGAGAGGACTTAACCAGTCCGAAGATCAGCTTAGAGAAGCTTTCATTTGGTTTAAGGAGCGTGTCAGAACAAGGTTTGGTAGCGAGCCCTCCAGCGGAAAGAATTTCACTGGATTTGTAGGTGCGCTAGTAGACAAGCTTTTCTTTACAGTGATTACTGTGACAAATGAGCTAAACGCTTTCAAGGTGTTTGAGACATTAAATGCTCGCGGCGTTCGGTTATCCTCGACGGATTTGCTCAAGAATCACCTATTTTCCGTCGTTGGCACAGGCGATATTCATGAGACAAAGATGCAGGTGCTCGAAGATCGATGGGAGAGGATTGTAGGCGTTTTAGGGCGCGAAAGCTTTCCAGAGTTTTTGAGATTTTACTGGAACAGTCATCACAAGTTAATCCGAAAGACAGATTTATTTAATGCGGTACGGCGAAATGTTACCACGCGCCAGGAAGCGTTTTCGCTTATCAGAGACTTTGATTACTATAGACCTTATCGGAAATTAGAGCGCTAGAATCAAAAATGAGGTTATACAGCCAGGCAGCCATCAATGAAAATGCACTACGCGGAACTTCAGAATAGATCGCGGCTGCTCCAAAGCCTGACTGGGTTTAATACGACAGAAT
>JBHJIY010000222.1:0-31153 GCA_050042985.1 Phormidesmis sp.
CTGATCACGCCTTGTCATTTCGATCACTAGCTGTCGTTTTATCCTGCCAGTCTCAATATGAGCCTTGATAGTCTCTATCAAATGTCAGCTAGCACGACAATCGCTGTCATTTACCCGCCTACCCCCCTTGACACTTGATACCCGTGTGTTGTGTGTTTTGGCCCTACTTGATTTCGGGATGTATTCAATGTATAAAAAAGCACCCCTAACGAATAGGAGTGCAAACACGGGTTATTCAATAATTTATTGAGTAACTAAGTTAGTGTACCCACTGATGATTAAAGGATTTTTTCAAGTTATATGCGTGCGTTCTTATATATACCAGTACTTTGAGCTTATTTATGTGTGAGTTCTTAGTCGCTAGAATCCTCCTTAGGTGCCTCTTTTGGAAATAGGGTAGTTCTGTCCTTTGTGTTCCATTCGACTATCACATTCCCGTCCTTCAGCTTTTCCAGCTTTGTAGTAGTAGCTTTCTGAATATCGTTATCGTTCAGTATCTCGGGTATCCATTTACGTTTGGTGGGCAGTGGCTCACCCTTTAATCCTTTGAACTTTGGTTTTCTGCCTGCGCCTTCTCTGGCACCTCCATGTGACATTAAATTTTCCTCGATAGGTTGACTGCACATTATTCAGTTAGCCCAATTAACGGGTAACGTCAACCGGGTTTACTAGACTTGATAATATCCTTTTTTCAACCTTACTCTAGTACCCTCATGCATATTCGATGCATAAACTCGTGATATGATTTATTCACAAGCAACGAAACGCCCACTATGTAAGGGATGGACGCAAGTTTACGCGAGAGATGTAGTCCCATGGAGGGATATCATCACTCGCAAGGTATCGGTAAACTTGCGATATTAAATATGTGAGATGACGGCAAGGCCCGGTTGTTGGAACCCGTTAGTGCCGCACTTGCATGACATATTGAGCCATCTCTATTTTTCAAGGGCACTTTCTTATGAACAACAACAATTTGATCGAATCTTTTTACGCTTGGTATAAAGGTGCGATTCGTCACCCTAAGTGGCGCTGGGCGGTTATCTTGGGTACGGCGGTTTATTTGGTAAGCCCGATTGATATTTCGCCAGATATCTTTCCCATAATTGGCTGGTTGGATGACGGAATTTTGGCGACTTTGCTGGTAACTGAGCTGTCTTCTTTGGCAATGGATTACTTGAAAGGGAAGAAAGAAGACGTGACAGTCGCTGATGCTGATGATGCGATTGATGTTGAAGTCGAAGTCGGCTAGAGATCCACAAAGCGATACCTTCCAAAAACGGTGGCGCAGGGTCTCAGCATCTCAGCACTGCTGTGCCCAGTGCAATAACTAAACAAAAAGGGAGAGTCTTCTATAGCTCTCCCTTTTTGTTGTTATGATTCTGTTTCTTGTGGTGTGTCAATAGTTTCTTCTGGTTTCTCCTCTGGGGCTTCTTCCGTAGTCTCTTCTGGTAATTCTTCTAGCGTTTCTTCTGGCGCACCTGCGAGCTTCCAGGTGCCGATATCCCAGGTGCTAGCGTCCCAAGGGGTGGGGTCTACGCCTGTGATGCGATCGCTAATCCCATTAGTCACAGCCCTTCTCACGAGCGGAATCACCGCAACGTCCTGCATCAAAATTGTATTCAGTCGTTGAAACAGCGCGGCTCTTTTCTCAGGGTCTAATTCTTTGCTAGCTTGCTCCCAGGTCTTGTCGTACTCTTCGTTGCAGTAGCGAGCATTGTTGGGCTTTTGCCATTTGTTCTCGAAAGAAGCAATCTCGTCGCAGAGCCACCAGCTCATGTAAATGGCCGGATCGGGCGTATCGCTGCCAGCATTGTATTCCTGCATATCAGCATAGAAATGGTTGATGCTGCGGGTTTGCGCCGGGTCAGCGGAGAAAAAGTCGTCGACGATGACCCGGCGAATGTCGACATCGATGCCGACCTGGCGGAGGTCTTCTTTGACCATTTCTTGGGTGCGCTGACGGACGGGGTTGATAGGCGTTTGAAAGACCATGCGCATTTCGGTGCCATCTTTGTCGCGGATGCCGTTGTCGTTGGTGTCGATCCAGCCAGCGGCGTCTAGCAGGGCGTTGGCATTAGCAGGATCGTGGCGATAGTAGAGGCTAGGATTAGCATATTCGCTAGGGAAAGGGAGAAGCTGATTGGTGCGCTGACCGGCGTTGCCGTAAATAGTGTTGGTAATCGCATCTCGATCAATCGCTTGGTCAATCGCTTTGCGGATATTGACATCGCTGAGGAAGGGATGAGGGTTGTCGACGCTGGAGCGCTCGCCGTCTTTGGTGACTTTGTTGGGGTCGGTGGGGTTGAGCATGATGCGCTCAACGTAAGCGCCGAAGGTGGCGACGACTTGGCCTGCGCCATCTTTGGCCAGCTCTACGCGATCTTCGATGCCGATTTGGATGTTGTGGACGAAATCGGCGTCGCCTTCGCGGAGGACTCGGCGGGCGGCGACGTAGGGCGTGACACCCCCTTCTAGTTCGACCAGATCGAAGGCGGGGGTGCCTTCGCGGAATTGTTCGTTGGCGGCGAAGGTCCAGAGGTCGTTTGCGATCGCAATAAAGCGATAGGGGCCG
This sequence comes from Phormidesmis sp., assembly GCA_050042985.1. Classification (GTDB taxonomy): domain Bacteria; phylum Cyanobacteriota; class Cyanobacteriia; order Phormidesmidales; family Phormidesmidaceae; genus Phormidesmis. The sequence goes on from JBHJIY010000222.1 coordinate 2,576, forward strand.
GTGCCAATGGGCTGATAGTTTGCAGGGGACTGACGAACGTTTGTATCTTGCACCTGCGAGAAAATATGCTTTGGCAAAATCATGCCGTTTTGCCCGGTGAAAGGCAGAGCCCAAGATGGATTGGGTGCTTTGAAACTAATTTTGACGGTCAGCGGATCGACGACTTCGACCGTTTCGATCGCTTCGTAGTACTTATCGGTAACGGCGGCGACCCGAGGGTTGCTGACGAATTCGTAGGTGAACGCAACGTCTTCGGCCGTGAAGGGCTTTCCATCCGACCAGCGGACGTTGGGCTTGAGCTTCCAAGTGACGGACTTGCCGTCGCTGGAGAGCCCGCCATTTTCTGGGGTGGGAATGAGCGCCGCAAGCACAGGTACCATGCGACCGTCTGCCTGGTAGGTCGCCAGCGGTTCGTAAACGATACGCGCGGCTTCAAAGTCTTGAAAGCCGTTGGCCAAGTGGGGGTTGAGCGTAGTGGGCGTGCGACTATACAGCAGGCGGAGGACGTTTGCGCCGCTGCTGTCTGTTTGGGTACTGGCACTTTCGTCGCTGCCGTTTTCAGAGGTTGGGTTGGATGTGCAGCCCGGTAGACCCCAGAGGGCTCCTAATAATAAAGCGACGAGCAGAAAAGATCTCTTCACAACGATGCGCCAATAAAGCAGTAGTTCAGTTCAAAAGTTCACTTACAGTAGCGTAAACGATGGCCAAGTGGTCTGCCTTTTATCTTGTAGCGCTTTAGTGATTGGCTATGGCAGCTGTCCGTACAACTACTGCACTTTGCTGCTATACGTCTTTTTGGATTAAAAACGGTCCTGACGACTGTATGGCTCAGCGTACTAATAGGTGGTAGATGCACCCTGATGTTTCCTCGGCGCGCCCATTTCAATTGGGCCGCTGGGGATTTTTTTTGCTTTTACGTTCGTTTCGTTGGGCGCAGGCATCTTTTGTCTGTACAAATGGATTTTTGACTGGTTTTGTCCTGAAGCATCGATTGTTTAGGGAATAGTTAAGTGGTAGATGCACCCTGACAATTCCCTGGTCGCTCGTTTGAGTGCTAGGGAATTTTTTTGCCTTTCACACACATTCTTTTTCCGAGTCACCGCTTGCTACTAAGAAAGGCCACCTCAGCAAGGCGACCTTTCTTCAACTCCGTAATAGATTTTCTACCAGCGGTGTTACTCAGCTGCGGCTTCCGTTTCGGGGACCGCTTCTGGTGTTGCGGCTTCCGTTTCAGGTGCGGCTTCTGGCGTAGAAGCTGAATCGTCTGCTGTTTCTTCAGTCGTTTCTTCAACCACTTCTTCAGGCTCTTCCACCTTTTTGGTTGGCTTGGGCCCGCGCATGAGTGCAGGATTCATTGGTGCCTTGGGGGCATTGTCTTTGCCGCGACCGCGACCTTTGCCTCGGCCTTTGCCGCCACGACCGCGATCATCCCGGCTATCTCGACTATCGCTGCTCGCTGGACCGCCGTCTTTACGGTCGGCCTTCTTGATTGGCGGCGGTACTTTGCGTGCCTCAGCTGAAGGCGTCTCGTTAGATCCTGCCTCTTGAGTGCCTGCCTCAGAGGATTGAGATTGCTGGGCAGCTTCGCGATCGCTCTTCTTAATAGGACGATCTACCATGGATGTCTCCGCTATGTACGTAAAAGTGCCAAACAATCGTATCACGAGCGTCTGCCGTTGAACTCGGTGTTTCTCAAGCCTGTATTCGACTCAGCTCTGTTCACTAATCAGCCGATAACTAGGCGGCTAATAACAAGGCAGTTAACTGCCTAGTCAACTGGGCGGCCAAGCGTCGACGTCTTTATCGAGTGAGGGCTCGCTGCCGAGTAAAGGCGTATCGCCTTCCGGTGAGGCGTCTATGGTTTTCCCAACTTCTCCGTTGTCTAGCACGGCTTCTGGATCGAAGTTCAGCCCGAGCACATCAATCAAAGCGTCTTCATCAGAGTTCAGCTGATAGAACGGCACCATTAGGTTAGATAGCTTAGGCTCTAGCGCATTCACCACACCCAAAATCAGAAAAGAAGACGGGCGACGGCCGCCCTCGGGTGTACGTACAGAGGTCGTGGACATCTGTACTTCTAGCCAGGTGCGGTTAGCCCGGAAATAATCTAACCACTTGTCTCTAATGACAGAGGTAAAGTTCTCAAAAAAGGCCATTTTTCAACCTGTAAGGGATCGTTAGCGAAACATCAAATAGTTTGGATGGAGTGAGTGCGGTTGCACACGCCCCAATATCGCAGCAATCTAACACCCTTCAGTCGTTCTGACTAGAGTCTTATCAAATTATGTTTATCAATACATCTACGGTTGTCGGGGGGGTTGGGCCTGTGCGCTGGGGTGGGAGATGTTTGTGAGTATCGGTATACACCTTGGTTTTGCGGCCTCTGCCCCTCTACGCATTCCCCGTAAACGGACTGCTAATTTCCAAATCACCCGTCAGCACACCCGTTGTCAAATCAACCGCAGGCGGCTGATTTTTCTTGAATTCGGCAATCGCGTTGTGCACGTCAGTGGCGATCGCCTCGTGAGACTTCGTCACGACAGGGTCTGCTTCTAGCAGCTGGAACTTGTAGTACAGCATCTGGGAGAACTCATTTAGGTCGCCAGAGAGTACTTCTGCGGGTGAGAGGTTCAGTGGCCCTGTTTCTAGAATTTGCTCTAGTAGCTGTGGACTGAGGATGGCCTGAAACTGCTGAATGTAGGACCAGGCAACTGACTGGAGTTCTTGCTGAAGGTCGCCTTTGTCTACATAACTAGCAACGCGCTGGGCTAGAGCGACCCATTCAGGCGCGACCCAACGGCTGAGGGCTTGATCGAAATTGAAGGTGGCTAGGGCTTTGTTGATCAGCGATCGCCCGCCAGATTGACTCAAAGATCCATCGTTGAGCGTGGCAATAATCGTTTGCATAAGGCCCAATATGTTGCCAGATTCCCAGAGGGTGTCTTCAGGGGCAAACTGCTGCAAGTAGGCGCTGACTACGTTGCTGACAGTGGCTTCCTGCTCCCTGAGCCAGACGGCGACTTGTTCGGCGAGCAGCTGAGCGGTGACATCGACTAGCGATGATTCCATCCCCAGACTGTCAAAGGCTGCGATCGCCTCATCCATAAACGCTTCTAGCTGGTTATTTTTAATGTCGACCGTCGTCAGGTTCGCGACGATTGCCCCGATGACTGCCCGTAGCTCCAAGGGTGTGCCAGGGCGTCCAAACGTTACGGTGTAAGCTCTCAGGACGTTGAGCACCTGTTTTAGATTTTCAAAAGAAGGCCGACGCGGGCGACTACTCGTAATTGAATTTTCGGAAGGGCGTTCTGAGGGCATCTCTGAAGGTGTTGTGGGCGAGGAATTCTCTGCGGGATCTGTGCTACTTCTCGTAGCGGCTTCTTCAGGCGTTTCTGTTGGGTTTGGCGTAGGCTCTGGCGTTTTGCCCAGCACAATGTTAGGTCGATCAGGCGCCTTGGGCTTTCGCCTAAAAATATTAAAAAATGAGCGAAATAGTCGAAACACCGTACGTTTCCCCTCTTAATTTAAACCGGCTTGTTAAGCTAAATAGCCTTTGCCTCTAGGCCGCTAAAGAGTCCGCTAACGCCGTCCGAATCGTTGCTGCTACAGATTCGGACAAAGTAGCGTAATCGTAACCGCCTTCTAGCCCAAATAAAATCCTAGGCGTGAGCGTTAGGCATTCCTGAGTAAACCAGCTGTAGTCCTCAGGGTGCAAACAAATCCCAGCTAGCGGGTCGGCTTGGTTGGCATCGTAGCCAGCGCTGACGATGAGGATATCAGCATCGAAGCTGGCTAAAAAGGGCTTGGCTTTTTCGGTCCATAGTGCCTGATAGTCTCTTAGCGTTGATCCTGGCGGTAACGGTAGGTTCAGCACGTTGTCAAAGGAGCCGGTTTCGGTGGCGTGACCGGTGCCTGGGTAGGCGGGCGACTGATGGAATGAGCAGTAGGCCAGCTGAGGATGTTTGGCGATCAGGGCTTGGGTGCCGTTGCCGTGGTGGACGTCCCAGTCCAATATGGCGACGCGGTTGGCTTGTAGGGTTTCTATGGCGTAGTGGGCTGCGATCGCTGCGTTGGAAAGTAGGCAAAATCCTAGCGCGCGATCGCATTCGGCATGGTGACCTGGTGGCCGTACTAACGCGAAAGCAGGCGAATGGTGCTCCCATACCCAGTCAATGCCATCGAGCCAAGCCGCGACCGCAAGTAGCGCCACGTCATAGCTTTTTTCGCCCATGAGCGTATCAGCATCTACACGGCCGCCGCCGCTGCTTGCAAATGATTTTAGCCGTGCTACATAGGCCGGGTCATGAACATGATGGATTGCCGATAGGACCGTCCTATTAGAAGGCTCAGCCCAATGTATCTTTTGAGCCCAATTGTCTTTTTCTGCTGCTGAATTTTGAGCCCGTTTCAAATAGTCGACAACGGCTGTTAAACGGCCCGCATTTTCAGGGTGAATTTGCCCGGTGTCATGACCAGAAAAAAGAGGACTGTAAAAAACAGGAAACCGAGATTTCATAAGGGTTTGGCAAATATCAAAAAAACTGCTAGGGTGCCAAATTCTTTCACGAAGAAAAAGGCTGAAATGTGGTAGAGTATTAAGCACATTTAGCGTTGATTTGCAGTCTATCAACGCCGATAGGAATTGGACCTTTTTATCCAGTTTTTTTTAGGTTGTTTTACTTACTCTGCCCTGGTTGTTTTACGCACCCTTTGGTTTGGTTTTGAAGCAACTTTTTATCGGCTATTAAGATTACGGCTCAGGTGAACGTTACGTAGAGTGTTGCGGGGAGTTTTATAGGTGCCGAAAAAGGTCTACTATACCTCTTTGAAAAGAGTGGCCCCTCAAGATATATAGAAAGCAAAAGGCCATCGACTAAGCTATCAACTTCCTTGGAGTATTCCATATGAGCAGTCCTCAAGAGCGGATCGTCCCGACTGATTTGCGCAATGAGATGTCTCGGTCTTACCTTGAATACGCCATGAGCGTAATCATTGGCCGGGCACTCCCAGACGCTAGGGATGGTCTCAAACCCGTTCATCGGCGCATTTTGTACGCCATGCACGAGTTAGGACTCACCGCCGACCGGCCGTTTCGTAAGTGCGCCCGTGTGGTGGGTGAAGTGCGCGGTAAGTACCACCCTCACGGCGATACAGCGGTATACGACGCGCTGGTGCGGATGGCTCAAGACTTTTCCATGCGCCACCCGCTAATCAATGGTCACGGTAACTTTGGCTCTATCGATAACGACCCGCCAGCGGCAATGCGTTATACCGAGTCGCGCTTGCAGTCGCTAACCGGCGCGGCCTTGCTACAAGACATTGAGTCAGAAACTGTTGACTTTGCCGATAACTTTGATGGCTCTCAGCAAGAGCCTGTTGTGCTCCCCGCGAGGATTCCACAGCTGATTATCAACGGCTCCTCGGGTATTGCTGTCGGGATGGCGACCAACATTCCGCCACATAACTTGGGCGAAGTGATTGATGGCCTGGTGGCGCTCATCGATAATCCTGAGCTCACCAGCATGGATTTGATGGAGTATATTCCGGGGCCTGACTTCCCCACTGGTGCGCAGATCATTGGTAATCGCGGCATTCGAGAAGCCTACGAAACCGGTCGAGGCTCGGTGACCATGCGTGGTGTGGCCAACATCGAAACTCAAGAGAATAGAGGTCGCCCCGACCGTGAAACGATTATTATCACCGAGCTGCCCTACCAAACAAATAAGGCCAGCCTGATTGAAAAAATCGCTGACATGGTGAATGAGCGGCGCTTGGAGGGTATTTCGGACCTGCGCGACGAGAGCGACCGAGACGGTATGCGTATCGTGATTGAGCTAAAGCGGGACGCCTATCCACGGGTGGTGCTCAACAATCTGTATAAGCAAACGCCGCTACAAAACAACTTCGGCGTCAACATGCTGGGCATTGTGAACGGCGAGCCGCAGCTGCTGACCCTGCGCGATTTCTTGCAGGTTTTCCTCGACTTCCGCATCGAAACAATTACCCGCCGCACTCGCTACGAGCTGCGCAAAGCTCAAGCGCGCGACCACTTGCTGCAAGGCTACCTCATTGCGCTCGATAACTTGGATGCGGTGATTGCCTTGATTCGGGGCTCCGCCGATGCGGCCAGTGCCAAGGCCGAACTGATTGAGTCCTATGGTCTGTCTTCTACGCAGTCCGACGCCATTTTGCAAATGCAGCTACGTCGCCTCACGGCTTTAGAAGCAGAGAAAATTCAGCAGGAGCATGAAGCGCTCACGCTCAAGATTGAAGATCTTGAAGATATTTTGGCGAACCGCAGTCGCATTCTCGAAATTATTCGAGAAGAGGTGACGAACATTCGGGCGGCCCACGCAGATGACCGCCGCACTATTATCAAAGCCGACGAAAACGATCTTTCTGATATCTCGCTCATTGCTAATGAGCAGGTGGCGATTTTGGTCACCGAGCAGGGCTACATCAAGCGGATGCTAGTAGACACCTTCGAGGCGCAAAACCGGGCGACTCGCGGTAAATCTGGTACCAAGATGAAGGACGATGACGGCATTGAGCACTTCATTACCTGCTGTACTCACGATCACGTTCTTTTCTTTACTGATCGCGGTGTGGCCTACTCGCTACGGGCCTACCAAATCCCGGAGAGTTCGCGTACGGCGAAGGGCTATCCGCTGGTGCAGATGCTGCCCATTCCCAGGGAGGAAAAGGTAACTTCTGTTATTGGGGTCAACGACTTTAGTGAAGACGACTACCTGGTGATGCTCACTCAAGGTGGTTCTGTAAAGAAGACAGCGCTCTCTGCCTTTAGCCGGATTCGGACCAATGGTCTGATTGCTATTTCTCTTGTAGAAGGCGATGAACTTAGATGGGTCCGTCTCGCTCGCCAAGAAGACAGTATCTTGATTGGCTCTCAGCGCGGGATGACGATTCACTTCAAGGCGGATCATGCGCAGCTACGACCTTTGGGTCGACCTACGAAAGGGGTGCGAGCGATGTCTTTGCGCGATGGCGACAAGCTTATCAGTATGGACATTTTGCCTTCGCAGGTGGTGCAAGAGGTTGAAGGTGCCGCGAGCGATGCTGACGATGACGATGATGTGAACGAGGCGGATCAGGGCCCATGGGTGCTGGTAGTTTCTGCCGGTGGCCTGGGTAAGCGGGTGCCGGTGGCGAAGTTCCGCCTGCAAAACCGAGCGGGTATGGGATTGGTTGCCATTAAGTTCCGCAAGGATGCCGATGAGTTGGTGGCCCTACGGATTGCTGGGCCAGAGGATGAGCTGATGATTGTAAGCCAGCGCGGCATTATTATGCGGCAGGCGGTGGATGCGATTTCGGTTCAGTCGCGAATGGCGACAGGTGTGCAGCTGCAAAGGCTAGATGATGACGATGCGATCGCCGCAGTCGCCCTCGTGCCTCACCTCGACGAATCCGAAAACGAAATGCCCTCAGAAGATGTGGCCGAAGCCGTGGCCGAAGTGGTTGCTGAAGCCCAGGTGATTACCACGCTAGATGCGGCGGATGAGTCGGTTGCAGACTTGCTCGTCGCAGAGGGCGAGGCTGCTGACGATGCGCCAGTAGACCCCGCAGACCCAACAGATGCAGATGCTGCCGAATGATTGCGCGCCGTAATCGGTTAGCCAGTAAGTACGGATGGCAGTTTAGCTTTGGCTGGCTGTTGCCCGTACTTTTGCAGTCGCAGCCTACCGTGCGAGATAGCCGCATGGAGGCTCTCTTGACCTACCTTCCCAGGCTGATCAGCGCGGCAATTTTGTTGGTGATCGCCTGGTCGATTGCAACAATCCTCAGAGCGGCAGCCAGGAAAGTCCTATCTCTGTTCAGTTCGAGCGTTCGCGATTCTTTGCAGGGCGAAACAGCAAAAGATAAAACAGCGGCAGATAAAACAACAGATGAGACAACAACAGCTTCCTCTGACAGGCCAGTCGACTTTTTGATAGAGGCCGATACCGCAAGTGAGACCAATCCAGAACTAGGAAATGTGAGTGAGATCATTGCCAACGGAATTTATTGGCTCGTATTTTTGCTGGCACTCCCTGCTATCCTGTCTGCCTTAAACATTCTCTAACTTGTCTCAGTATTAATACTGAGTACTGAGAATTTACGGGCAGGGTGAACTGTCCATGATTGTGCTCCTATGCGCTTTGGCATAGGGGCTGCTTTGTCTATCTATGGATAGATTCGTGCGCATAGATTTGTTAAAAAAACGATGCGATCTCAGTATTTTTTTCTGTAAACAACCTTTAAGCGGTACTCTTATCTCAAATATCAGCAAAATTTGTTGATAGCTGATGCTAGCTACGATTGGACCCTTTCAAATAGAACGAAACATGATCCCTCTAATACCCCCTACGGGAACTGGTATTAGCTTGTTGAATCCAGGCTCGATACCGACTCTGGCTCAGGCTACTACCACTACCACCAGCAATCCTGCTACTGCCATTATGGACTCCTTGAGTTCTGGCATAAGCGATGTGTTCGCGTTTTTACCCAATGTTATAGGCGCTTTCCTAATTGGTTTTGCCGGTTTTTGTATCGCCTATGTTGCATCTCGTATTGTTCGCGGCCTGCTTAAAAAAACAGGTGTTGACGATACGATCGCATCCAAGTTAACAGGTCGTCCGCCGGAAGATGTCCCTGCTGCAAAGTGGGCCGGTGACGCTGTTTACTGGATAATTATCTTATTTACGGTTATTGCGGTTCTGCAGTCGCTGAGTCTTGAAGTGGTGTCTACGCCGCTCAATAACCTTCTCAATACCATTTTCTCTTACCTGCCTCGTATCCTCAGCGCGGGTCTGTTGATTTTGGTGGCTTGGGCAATCGCAACGCTCGTAAAAACCGTTGTATCTAGAGGCTTAGAGAGCCTCAATCTGGACGATAGGTTAGCCGAGAATACAGGTGTTGACCCCAGAGAGAATTCTGTTCGCATCCACGAGACCTTGGGCAATACGCTTTACTGGTTCGTGTTCTTGCTGTTCTTGCCTCCTATCCTCAATGCTCTTGACCTTAACGGACTGTTAGGCCCAGTTCAGAACCTGATTGATCAGTTCTTGGCTGCAATTCCTAAGGTGATTTTGGCAGGGATTATTCTGGCTGCTGGCTGGCTAGCTGCCAAAATTGTTCGTGGCGTTGTCACCAATTTGCTAGCGACAACAGGTATTGATAACCTAGGTCGTCGCATTGGTCTTTCAAGTGGCTCTACATCTGGTAGTAGCCTGTCACTTTCTGATCTAGCGGGCACGATTGTCTACGTTCTCGTTCTGATTCCAACTGCAATTGCCGCGTTAAACGCACTGGATATCGCTGCGATTTCTGGTCCGGCTATCAGCATGCTCGACCAGGTCTTGGAATTTATTCCATTCCTATTGTCTGCGGCGGCTGTTTTTGCAGTCTTCTTCTTTGCTGGTCGTTTCCTTGGTCAGCTGGTTTCCAGCTTGCTTTCGAGTGCAGGCTTCGATGGCATTCTTGAAGTCCTTGGTTTGCCCGAGATTTCAGCACCTGCCAGTGCTTCTACTGACACCGACCCAGGTAAGACGGCGATTCAAGCGCCTGATGACGGTGGTGCCAAAACACCTTCTGAGATTGCCGGTTTGGTCGTACTTGTGGCCGTTGTGCTGCTCGGTACCGTCACTGCAACTGAAATTCTTCAGCTTGACCAGCTGACCTTAATTGTTCGTGCAATTCTTGAAATTGCCGGGCAGGTTCTTGTTGGTGTGCTGATTTTTGGGATTGGCGTATACATTGCCAACCTGGCTTTCCGCCTAATCAAGAGCAGCAGCAGTGGTTCTTCCAACATGCTGGCACAGGCGGCTCGAATTTCGATTCTGGCCTTTGTTGGTGCAATGGCTCTCGGTCAAATGGGTGTCGCGCCAAATATTGTGAACCTTGCTTTTGGTTTACTGCTAGGTGCGATTGCGATTGCGATTGCGATCGCCTTCGGCCTCGGTGGCCGCGAGGTTGCTGGCAAACAGCTCGAAGAATGGCGCAACGAACTGAAGAAGTAATGCCAGATGATCTAGTTCGCATCTACTCCATGTAGCTAGATAGAGGACCTACGGTTCTCAAAGCCATATCGATAAAGCCCGTCGCTAGTGTCCTCTAGTGGCGGGCTTTATCAATTGGCTTCAAAGTCCCTCTCCCGGTGGGCGAGGGATTTAGGGAGAGGGTGCTGACTCACTCGAAGGAGATAAGAATTTTTAGAAGGCCTCCTATATAATCAGCACGGAAGGAAAATCATCTGAAGGCCTGAATGAACAGTGAAGATCTCGCCAAATATATAGAGGCGACCGATGGCATTAGTAAGCCCTGGCTGCTGATACAGCTTAGACTCGCCAAGCTCAAAGAGCGCCGACAAGAGATGAGCACTGAAGAGTTCAACACCCAGCTCGCTGAGCTGCATGCAGAGCTAATGAAACTGGGAAAGTGGTGGGTCGGCCAGGAAAAAGACGTCTTTTAACCTTCAAGGTTTAGTGTGCATAGTAAGCCCCAAGCTGGCCAACTGAACGAGCCCTAATAGCAAGCCCCGCAGGAGCAAAGAGAGTCATGAGTGCTAACCCTTCTGAGCGTAAAGGTTCTAAGCGTAAGAACCCGTCACAGGTCGCCAAAAAGTCAGCGTCTACAGCGGTTACTGTTGTCAATTCCACCTCTTTACCGCTGTCCGAACAGGTTGTCAGCGACGACAATCATGACGACCAAAGCCCCTACAAAATTGATCTAGACGATGCTCAGTGGTATCTTAGTCGCGAATTGAGCTGGCTAGAATTCAACCGCCGCGTGCTGCACGAAGCCTTAGACGAGCGCACTCCGCTACTAGAGCGACTAAAATTTCTTGCTATTTTTAGCTCTAACTTAGACGAGTATTTCATGGTGCGCGTCGCGGCCACCAAGCAGCAAATAGAGGCCGCCGTCAACAAGCGCACGCCCGATGGCCGTACGCCAACAGAGCACCTTAGCGACATCAGCGCACGCTTACGCCCCATGGTCGTCAAAATTCACAGCTATTTTCAAAACGAGCTGCGCCCGACGCTCTTCACCAACGGTATTCGCCTGCTGAACTATGACGATCTCTCACCGACTCAAACTGACTATCTCGATCGCTATTTCAACGAGCAAATCTTCCCCGTCCTAACGCCCCTCGCTGTCGATTCGGGCCATCCCTTCCCCTATATCTCAAACCTCAGCTTGAACCTAGCGGTCGAAATTCAAGATAAGGATGAGTCTCACTTTGCGCGGGTAAAAGTCCCCAAGGTTCTTCCGCGCTTTGTAGAGTTGCCCAAAACGCTCTACAAAGATAGCCAGCACGTAGAGTCTGCCGACGATTCGGCTAAAGTCCCCTGCCATTGGTTCGGTGTGCCTATGGAGCAGGTGATCTCTCACAATATTGCCGCACTCTTTCCGGGTATGAGCGTCAAGTCTTGCTTTACCTTTCGCATTACACGCAACGCGGATCTTTCTGTTGAAGAAGACGAAGCGGATGATCTGATGCTAGCCATTGAACAAGAGCTGAGGAAGCGACGACTCGGTGGCTCTGTGGTGCGTATGGAAATCGAGTCGGGTATGAATGAAACCATGCGAGCTACCCTCATGAGTGAGCTGGCTCTTACCGAAGAAGATGTTTACACCGTAGAGGGTGTGGTTGGCCTCGCTGATTTGATGAGCTTTATGTCGCTGCCGCTGAGCGAGCTAAAAGATGATCGCTGGAAACCGGTTGTGCCCAGCGTTTGGAAGTCTGCTAGTTCTGGGGAAGGCGAAGATGTATTTTCGATTATTCGTCGACGCGATCGCCTCGTTCATCACCCATACCAGGCTTTCTCTGGCACCGTACAAGCTTTCATCACCCAAGCGGCCCTCGATCCCAATGTACTCGCCATCAAAATGACGCTGTATCGAACGTCTGGCGATTCTCCTATCGTTAACGCCTTAATCAAAGCCGCTGAAAATGGCAAACAGGTCGTGGCCCTTGTCGAGCTCTAAGCTCGCTTCGATGAAGAGAATAATATTAACTGGGCCCGCACCCTAGAGCGTTCGGGTGTGCACGTGGTGTACGGCCTTATGGGTCTAAAAACCCACACAAAAGTAGCGCTTGTGGTTCGCCGAGAAAGTAAAACCATTCGTCGCTACGTCCACATCGGCACTGGCAACTACAATCCAAAAACAGCCAACCTCTACACCGACTTTGGCCTACTGAGCTGCCGGGAGGAGCTAGGCATCGACCTGACTGACCTGTTCAACTATCTGACTGGCTATTCTCGGCAGCAGTCTTACAAAAAATTACTAATTGCGCCGGTTAACTTGCGATCGCGTATTACCCAATTCATTCGCCAAGAAGCCGCTGCTGTTCAGGCCGGCAAGAAAGGACGCATCATCGCTAAAATGAACTCCCTTGTTGATGCCAAGATCATCAAGGAACTCTACAAAGCCTCTCAAGCAGGCGTAGAGATAGAGCTGATTATCCGAGGCATCTGCTGCCTGCGCCCTGGGGTGAAAGGCGTCAGTGAAAACATTCGAGTCACCAGCGTCATTGGCCGATTTTTAGAGCATTCCCGACTGTTTTACTTCTACAACGGTGGCGAGGAGCTGTTCTACATTGGCTCTGCCGATTGGATGCCCCGCAACCTCGATCGGCGAGTAGAAGCACTCGTCCCGATTGAAGCTCCTGCTTTGCAGTCAGAGCTTGCCGACCTGGTTGAAATTTGCCTCAATGACAACCGTCAGTCTTGGCTGATGCAGCCCGACGGCATGTACGTCCAGCGCCGCCCAGAAGAGGGTGAACCCAATAGAAGTACCCACAAAGTGCTAATGAAAAAGACCAAAAAGCGAACGTAACAGTCGGCCTGGTAGGTTGAAAATTAAAACCCACTACACCGACGCAGACGTATCCGTCAGAGAATAGCATGCTATTCCCTGACGGATACGTTGTTATTCAAACTTTTCTAGCTGCTCTAGTTTTAGCCATACGTTCGGCGTTGGCACCCGGCCAAACTTAACGAGACCGTAGTCCTCACGCACTTCCAAAATCTCGCCCTTCGTATCAAATACATAGTTAGAAAGGCGAACGTCGCTGGCCTTAGCTTCTACACTATTTTCAAATTTCTCTCGTACCAACCGAACGAAATCCCCTTTCTTTACGGGCATAGCTTTCTCGCGAAGTGATGAACAATTGGCCCTATTGTATCGCCCTCAAGTGCTGAGCTAACCTGCGGTGCCAAAAATAGGTAGGGCGACGTCGACACTGCCTATTTTTGGCAGGTAGGGCAATAGTGCGCCGAGCGCCCTGCAAGCTTCAGGCGCTCAATTTTGCTGCCACAGGTGCGGCAAGGCTCGCCCTCTCGGTCGTAAACCCAAGCAACGCCGCCGTAGTTGCCGTTTGTGCCATGCACATCGCGAAAGTCGCTGAAGGTGGTGCCGCCAGACTCGATGCTGGTGGTTAGCACCTCTCGAATGGCCGCGTGTAGAAGCGTGATTCTCTTTTTTGTCAGGCGATCGCACATCACCGTTGGCCGAATCCCACTCATAAAGAGCGCCTCATCCGCATAAATATTGCCAATACCCGCCACAATTTTTTGATCGAGCAGGGCATTTTTGATGGGTCGCTTCCGCCCTTTCAGCGTCTGCGCAAAATAGTCCACCGAAAAGTCATCCGAAAAAGGTTCTGGGCCCAGACGCTGTAACCCTGTCATTACCTCTTCTAAAGCTTGATCGGGCGGCACCCACCACAGCCGCCCAAAGGTGCGCTGATCGACATAGCGTAGCTCCCGGTCATCATCAAAAAAGAGTCGCACCCGACAGTGGGTTTGCACCGGTTCTGCTTGCGATACCCATAGCAGCTGACCAGTCATTCGTAGGTGCACACCCAGCCACCCAGCTTTTTCTTCTGTCTCAGATGTGGCCTCAGCCTTCTTCAGCTTTGCCATCAGGTACTTGCCACGCCGATGCCAGCTATCAAGCTGCACCCCCGCAACGCCCTTTAAAAAGTCATCAGCCAGTTCGGGGTAGGCGATAATCCGTGCTAGACAGACTTCGCCCCCTCGAACTGGCTGATTCAATGAAACTCGATTAAGGCCTCGCCGAACGGTTTCTACCTCAGGTAGCTCAGGCACTTTAGTCCTCTTTTACGCTTCCTTAGCTAGTCAACAACATCGGCTTACAAACGTGCAAGTCAAAGCTACCCTTTCTTAGCAGCTTTCTTTGGTGGTGCTTCCACTTCTACTAGCTCGCTCTCTGCAAAGTTGTTGGTGTTGACACCGGCATAGTTAACTTTGTCAAAGCGCACCACGACAGGATACTTGATGCCACTTTGATCAACGGAGGCAACGGAGCCTACTTCCTGATACCAGTAAGACTCCGGACGGAGAATTCTGACCTTCGACTTGCGCTGAACCATGAATACTAACCCTCTCAACAATTTTAGATAAAGGTAGTTGCTATAAAAGCTACTTGTTCTCAAGATTACTACTCTAGCGGGGGCAATCTCTCCTTTTTAAGTTTTGTGTCTGTTGAACGATAACTTTTGCGAAGCTGGAGGTGCCCTGTTGGTTTGTGGCGGCTGTTTTATTGGCAAATATAGGCAAAAAGCGATCGCATTTCTAGAAAGGGCTGCGATCGCTTTTGGAGTGAGTATTTCTTTGTTGCCAGTATTCCTTATTCGATATTTACACCGTATCCGGCACGCTAATTTGCATATTTGGCAAGGTAACTTGAGACGTCAGCTCTCCCGGTGGGAGAAGTAGCAAACTGCCAGGCACTGCGCCCGGCGCTGGTAGCTGTGAACCCACCGCTGGCGGACCAGAAATAGCCGGTAACGCTGCTTGTGGTGTAGGAACGGGTGGAACTGTAACAGTCGCGGTAGGTACTGGTAAAGATGCCACCGGTACCTCTGGCGCTTCTGCGGGGGCTGCTGGAGCGCCACCGCCACTGCTGATGACAGGATGAGAAACTTCGATGCCGTTCTCTTCCAAAATGACCTGTGGTTCAAAGGCCATCGTATCGATGCGCTTCACACGGACACTGCCACCTGCTAGGCGATCGCCTACCCGCACATAGCGCTCAGGCTCACCGCCAGAACTCACAATGGCATAGGGCTCACCCCCCAGCTGAATAATGCCAGAAACAGATACCGTAGGTGCAATCACAGGCTGCGGAATGCGAGGCAGTGCCACGATAGGCGATGGGCGCACAAGCGGTGCGTTTTGTTCTTGCACTCTGACCGGAGGCGGTGTGGGAGCCTCAGCAGCCGCAGCCGCAGCCGCAGCCGCGCCACCGCTAGCGCCACCATCGTTGCTAGCAGTAGGTGCAGCAACAGGATCCGGTGTCAAAGGAATGGGTAGAACTGCAAAGGGATCTATTCGCGACTGCTGTACAAGACGTGTGCGGGCTTCTGGGTCGGTAGAGGGAATCAGGTCAGCCGTGACGACAGGCACCACTTCGGCCTCTGCGGCAAAAGCTTCTGCCTCGGCCTCTCCCTCTAGGGCTTGGGCAACGTCTTCACCTGCTGCCGTGATGGCTTCGCCAGCCCCTTCAAATGGGTCAATAATCTCAATATCTTCGCCAGCACTCAAGTACTGACAGCCCGTTAGTGGAGCCGTTGCAAGTAAGATAAGCAGCAAACGCCGCATGATTCGATCCCTCCCAGGACTGGTTAGCCAAAAAGTACCCGCAACAGATACGTTGACCTTTAAAACTGATTAAAAGAAAAGGGGTTGCGTTCCTTTTGACTGCTGCTCACTTAAGGTAGACACAAAGGCCTATGAAAGTAACGCGCTAATCAAGAAAATTGCCTGAAAACCTTCAAAGTGACCAATTTACTCGCAAATCTACCTAGATTTTCTTACGCTTCTGCTGCCGGATGCATAATCACCTGCAAATGCTTGAGACCCTTTTTGACGCGCCTAGAAACAGTGACAGAGCTAATGCCTAACCGTTCGGCCGTTTCTTTCTGGGTAAGATCTTGCAAAAATACAAACTCAACGACTTCTCTCGTTCGTTTCTCTAGCTGAGAGAGGGCCTGTTGCAATCGCATACGATCTTCTTGGGCCAGCTGAAAGCTGCGATAGCGAGCGTCTGGCAACAAGTCTCCCAGTGACGATGTGCCGCTGTCGCCTTCTCTTACCGGTGCATCTAGGCTTAGCAAATTGCGATTACTACTCGCAATTCTTACCTGCTGCCACTCTTCAACTGAAATATCTAGCTCATTGGCAACCTCTTGGTCGCTGGGCCTGCGGTTTAGGTCTTCTTGCAGTCTGCGGATAGCTCTTGCTGACTGATTTTGTAAGGTTTGCCAGCGCCTGGGAATGCGTACAACGGTGCCTTTGTCTCTCAAGTAGTGCTGAATTTCGCCACGAATGTAGGGAATGGCAAATGAGCTGAAGGCAAATCCTTTTTGCAAATCGAACCGCTCAATGGCGCGAATGAGTCCTAAGCTCCCAACCTGCATCAGGTCGTCGAAGCTCTCTCCTGAGTTGTGAAGCCACCTGTGAGCTTCGCGGCGCACTAGGCCAATGTTGAGCTGTACCAACCGATTGCGTAGCTGTAAGGAGCGGTCTTTTTGGTAGGTGTTTAAAATTTCAAGTGACTGACTTTTAAGAACCTGGTGGGTCGAGGAACGCATATTTTAAAAGGGCCTGTAGGTATCAATTAAGGCCGCTTGGCAGATCAAGAGAGCGCGTCAACGAACCACTGCTAATCCTCCGAAAAGGGTTTGGTACGGTACGCCGACACGTTCAGCCTAGTTAAGGTTCCTCCGCCGAACAATCGAGTTTTTACGGAATCGTTCCTTTTGAATGTGACGATTCCATCTGCATAGATTCCAAGAATATGGGTGGGTTTGTGGCTATGAATGTTTACTGAGCAAAAAAAAAGACACCCGCAAAGGTGCCCTTCTCTTTAATCGTGATCTTCTGTGCTCAAAAGACCACGATTACTCTGTTAGATCTGCCGTTTGAGATCTGCCGTTTGTACGACAATCAACTTTACGCGTCGAATCCAGTCTCAATTCGGCCGTAGAACACGCCTTGTAAGCGAACGTCGTCAGCCGCAGCTGTTCCCATGTCTGTATCGGAAGGCTGCTCAGAAATGAACGTTCCACCAATTTCGCCGGTGTTGCTGTCTACCTTTGAAACCTGTAGGGAGATGGTTCCTTGACCCACATCAAACGCTTTGACGTTCTCACGGGCAAGATCTGCGCCATCCGCGCGAGCCGGGAGGGCAACCGCGTTGTCATAACCGGTGGTAAGGCCACGGGCCTTGGGGTCTAAGAAGTTGGATGTCCGGTAGGACGGGACTCGGAAGGAGCCTTCAAAGTCGGTGGCGGGGGTCACTGCGTTAAGACCGGCCTGAGACGTTGCTTTTAGTCCTTTGATGGTGAATAGGAATGGGATTTGGTCACCACCAGGCAGCAGTACAGTAATGGGCTGGAAGTCCATACCTAGCTTTTCATCAAACAGGAGACTGCCGTCTGGCTTTAGGCTAATGTCGCCGCTAACTTGCTCGATGGAAGTAGTGTAGCGAGTGAGCGATTTGCCCGCTACAAACTCAGCTTCTTTACGCTTGTTGTTGGTTTCTTGCTTTACAAAGAAGCTGGTGGGCTCTAGGCAAAGATCAACAAGCTTGTAAGTTGTGCCATCTTCGATGGCGATTTGACCCCGACGAGTTTCGTCTACCTGAGGACAGCTGTTGGCCAGTCCGGTATTGCGAATTTGGTCGTAGGTGAGTGGAATGTCGCTAGTAGCGGAAGGCGCTTCACTACAGGCTGTTAAAACACCTAAGCAAAGGGCAAAAAACGCAGCGAGCAGAGCGCGATACCTCATGGGCAACCTCAAGACTATGAATTTATAAGGACTATTTAGTACATAATTTTACACTGCCTCTGTCAGGTTTCAGAAGCTGGTTTTGGTGGCTATGTGCTTGCCGAGTGGATTCGCGATCGCGTAGTGTCTGACAGGTTGGTTCGTATCAATACCGCGCTAATACAGCATGGCATAAGGTCAGCAGGCTTTTATGATGTGTAAGGGTTTGCGATAGCTGACGGGCCACTTTTGCCTCTGCGAATGTAAACAAGTTAGTTACAAAAGTTAAATTACGCACTCACAATACATATTTTCCATCTACTCCCACTACACATCCCTACTACACATCTCAAAACGGTACAGTTCAAAACGGTGAGCAATTCAGTCTCTTTTTCGCCTATGCCTTCTCAGAACCTTCCACCGGATCTCTCTGCGCTTGTTCAAACGGTTCGATTGACGGCCCAACAAAAAGAGGGCGACTGTCTTGCTCTTTTGGAGTTGCTTAGGCTGTTGGAGGCGATCCACTTCGAGATCCGAGACACCCTATTTCGCGATGCGCTGCCGGACAACCGTCAGCGACTGTACCGACTGCTCAAGGATATTGAGCAAGAAGGTGGCTGGCCATATATAAAACGGATGCAGCTTCGAGCCTTGTTAGAGCACATAGAAGAAGAAGGTTCGGATGAGATAACATCAGGCGAATCCGACGGTGGTCACACTGCCTCATAAGGTTTTTATTTACTGTGTCTATGTATATTCAGCTGTGCATGGAATCCTTCTTGAGATCTCTATGATGATGTTTGAGTGATGTTTTCAGGTGTTTCTAATTTCTTACGGGTTCCTGAGTTTTAGAGTTGTAATTACTCAAAGAGTATTGGCCTTTATAAGGAACGTGCAGCCTACATTTTTGCTGATCTGATTTTGTGATGTTTGCTTCGTTAGCCATCAGTGTTTTTAGGTAAGTTTTCAGGTAATTAGTACAGTCCCGACATATTTGTGCAGGTGGCACAGCTAAACCTAAAACACCTCTACAAAAGCACTAGGCTATGCTCAAGCTTTTCCTAGGTAGGGCGCACGCACCTTTTTATCGTGTTTCCTTTTTATTTCGTGGGTGCAATCTTGGCTGGCGATCGCAAGACTGGTCGCGGCACCTTTTAAGTACAGTGATTCAGAATTTGAACAGGCAACTATGGTCTTGAAAACAGAAAAAGAAAGCGGGTATGGGAGCTATCACCGGCTCTGGCAGCGCACTATTCAAGGCTTTCTGCTGAATGGCTTTCTGTTGAGTAGTGCCACGACCCTAGCGATGACACTCTTTGTGCAGGGTGCAACGACGACGGCAGCTAAGGCCAGCGTCAATCGATTTTGCCAGGTTTCACAGAGTGATGTCGAGACGAAAGAATCGCTGAGAGTTGCTGGGTTGCAGGGCGATGCAGCCGCTCAGCAGCAGTACAGAACACTCTCTCAGCAGCATATTGCTGAAGTGCAGAACTGTCGACAAACTCAGTGGCCAAAAAATCAGGCCATTTGGCTACGGCTATATCAGTGCGACTTGCAGCCAGGGCGGCTAGATGCGCTGATGGATCGGATTGTGAACCTGGGCTACAACCAGGTATATCTGGAGGCATTTTCGAATGGCCAAGTGCTGCTTCCCAAAAACGACAATCCGACTAACTGGCCTAGCGTTGTGCAGGCTGACCAGTATGCTGATCGCGATTTGTTAGCAGAGGCGATTGACTCAGCGCGTGCACGGGGGATGGATGCCTATGCATGGATGTTTACCATGAATTTTGGCTATTCCTATGGTCAGCGCTCAAACAGACGGCAGGTGCTTGCTCGCAACGGATTTGGCGCAGATACGTTGGAATTTGCCGATCAGGGAAATAGCGGGCCATCAGAGGACGCTTTTATCGACCCGTATAATCGTCAGGCTCAGAGTGACTATGCTCAAATGGTAAGAGCGGTATTGGCTCGTCGTCCGGATGGTGCGCTATACGACTATGTTCGCTATCCCAGGTTGACGGGGTCAGCTTCGGTGGTGAGTAATGTCAGAAATCTTTGGATCTACGGTCCTGCTGCCAATCAGGCTTTGGTCAATCGCGGCACGAACAATAAGGGCAAAGAGCTGATTCGACGGTTTTTGCAGCGTGGCTACCTGACCGATAGCGATGTGGCTCAAGTCGATAGTCTGTACCCCAACGAAGGTGAGCCGCTATGGCAGAGCCGAAATCCACCCAGCGTAGATCCGAAAGACTTAGCGCCTGCGTCTGCTCGTAGGCCTGGTCTGCAAGAGGAGCTGTGGCGACTGAGCGTCGCACATGCCATTCAGGGGGTTGTCGACTTTTTGCAGGCGGGTGCTACGCCCGCTCGGCAGGCGGGTATGCCAGCAGGGGCAGTGTTTTTTCCCTATGGGAATCGCTCTATTGGTAGCGGCTACGATGCTCGCTTGCAGCACTGGAACCGTTTCCCAAATTGGATGGATGCGCATCCTATGGCCTATGGCACCTGCGGTAATGCGAGCTGTATCGTTAATGAGGTGCAGCGAGTGCTGAGCATACGGGGCAATGCGCGAACAGTAAAGCCTGCGATCGCCGGTGTGTGGGGCTCGGCGCGAAGTAATCGTCCTTCGCTAGAAGCGCAAATGGACGCGCTGCAAAGAGCTGCGCCGCAGCTAGAAACGGTGAGTCACTGGTCATTCTCCTGGCAAGATGCCGAATTTGACCGAGAGCGTAAGTTTTGCCAGCCATCGGCGCAGCGTCCTGACTTAGACATTTTGCGCTCTGGCAATCGGATGACGCCGGATGAAACCCTTGGCCAGACGCCTGCGCCGTGACAGTAGAGTTTGCGCTGTGAGTTGATTGCTCAGCTTAGATTATCTAGATATCCACGTGGGGTAATAAACCAGCCTGCGTGGATACGGCTGTTGCTGTTGCCAATTATGACGGTGGTGAGCATGTCGATGGGATGCTCAAACATATCGCCGAGGGTGGTGAGGGTGATTTGTTCGTCGGAGCGGTAGAGCGATCGCGCCAAGGCTACTGGCGTTTCGGCGCTGCGATGTTGTAGCAGAGTGTCACGGGCAAAAACAATCTGCTCAGTGCGCGTTTTTGATTTTGGATTGTACAGCGCGACGATGAAGTCTCCTTCGGCAGCGGCACGTAGGCGCTTTTGGATGACGGGCCAGGGTGTGAGAAGGTCGCTAAGGCTGATAGCGCAGAAGTCGTGCATGAGGGGCGCACCGACTCTAGAGGCGGCAGATTGCAGCGCGCTGACACCGGGAAAAACCTGTACGCTGGGTGTCTTCCCATCCCACTTGTTTGCTTGAAGCTGCTCTAGCACAAGCCCTGCCATGCCATAAATGCCGCAGTCGCCAGAGGAGATAACGGCGACGGTGAGTCCCCAGGTTGCGAGTTCTATGGCACGTTCAGCTCTTTGCCTTTCTTGGGTAATAGGCAAGCCTTCTACGATTTGGGCTGGTCGTAGCAGTGGGCGAATGAGGTCGACATAGAGGGCGTAGCCGATGACGACATCAGCATTTGTGATGGCGGATTTGGCAGCGGGTGTGATTTGGTTTAGGCTGCCAGGACCAGTGCCGATGAGATGGAGGTGGCCAGTACGCCCGATGTATTCGGTGGGAGATTGTGCGATCGCAACCGTAACTGCTCCCTTCAGTCCCTCCTTTTTCACAATCTGCTTTTTGACTTTGAGGCAGTCTGGGTTCTGAGGATCTGCTGCGGTGATGGCGGCGGCTTCTGCCACGCTAGGTGTGCCAACTTCCTTTTCAACAATGTTAGAAGGGGTGGGCACCTCAACGGTCTTTAGCAGTTCCGGTGAGAAGCATTTGAGTGGCCAGTTTTTCTCTTGCGTAAGGCCCAGTAGCGCTACTTCGTCGGCTTTAAGATCTAGTGTGGCGAGGCCTGCGATCGCACCCAAAGCTAAATGATTCTCTCGGGCAACCTTCTCGATTGCATACTCAACTAGCGCTTGGTCTGTGTCTCTCTCACAGCCAATACCGACCCACAGCACGCGAGGATGCCACTGTACTTTTGGCATGGCTGAGTCCGGCGCGAAGCTTCGCTGAATGGAGCTAATCCATACGCGTGCTCTGGGCGATTCGGTTTCATCTCGGGCTTCAAATTCTGGGAAGCCAAACTGAAAGGTGTGACTGCTCGGCAGGTGAGATTGCCAGAGGTCGCTGCCGGCTTCTTGGATGACTTGTACGGGAGATTGGTGTGCGATCGCGCTGCTGACTTTGAGCCAGTTGCCCGTGCCTTTTTCCCAGCCGAAAGGATTGCCCAGTGTATCGATAGCGGGCAGATCTAGGGCATTTGTTGCGCCTGTGAGGACGGGATCGGCGTTGAGGCGTTGGCTGATGTGCTGGGTGATGCGATCGCCGCCACCCTGATGTCCGCCACAAAGGCTAATCACAAACTTACTGGCCGGGTCGACAACCACCACGGCTGGATCACTTGCTTTGTCGGTGAGCAATGGCGCGATGAGCCTCACTACTGCGCCGCTCGCTAAGCAAAATGCAAATGCGTCGTAGGTTTCCCACGTGCTTTTCAAGAAGTCGCCGAGGGATGTGTCGTAGACTTGGTAGCTAAGTCCTAGCGCTTGAGCTGTGGTTTCGAGCTTAGGTGCAATCCATAGCTGAGCGGCTTCTTCTTTTTTCTTGTCGGTAGTCTTTTCGCAGAGTGGTGCCAAGCACCTTAAGCCCGCAGGTGTCGTAGTGATTGCGGCCAAATTTGAAAACATATGTGCTGTGCGCTGTGGGTGTTGGGCGTGACTACACGCCATGATAGGCCGAAACTAAGACGCAAATGAAGATGTCTCAACCTCCTAGTGTTCAGTCACTAACGCTACGATAGTAGCTGTCGCTTTTTAACGAGGCATTGTCATGAGTAGCCCGATCATCACAAAGGTGGTAGACACGATGGCTGATTTTCCTGATGAATTGCAGCAAAAGGTCCTAACTTTTGTCGTGACTTTGCAGCAGCAGCAGCAGCCAAAAGGTGATGCCTGGGACGTGTTGGATTCAATGATTGGTAGTGTTGAAGCGCCTTCGGATTGGTCTACGGAGCATGACCACTATTTATACGGTACGCCTAAGAATTCGGAACTGGATGCATGAGTCAGAACCGTCTTTTTCTAGATACAGCGTTTATTCAAGCTTTACTCAACCCTCGAGACGATAATCACATCAAAGCGAAGACTCTATTACCGCAGGTGCGCATTGCCTCTGAGGTTTGGTTGACAGAAGCCATTTTAGTTGAAGTCGGCAACGCACTTAGTGTGTTCAATCGGCAAGGGGCAGTGAAATTTATTCGTCAGTGTCGCAGCACTCAGAATATGAAGGTGGTCAGTGTTAATACAGATTTACTCATGCGAGCATTGAACCTCTACCAGTCGCGCTCTGACAAGTCGTGGGGATTAACAGACTGTATCTCTTTCATTGTGATGAAAGACAATAGACTGCTGTACGCACTAACAACTGACCGTCACTTTGTGCAAGCGGGTTTTCGAGCGTTGATGTTGAGCTGACCTTTTGGTTTGGAGTCTTTACACTTTTTCAGATTGCTTGACAGCAGGCTGGGCCTGCGGCTGGAACTGGAAGAGGGTGTACACCACATTACGGCGGATACCGGTCATCATTTCTAGGAAGACTTCGTAGCCTTCGCTTTTGTATTCAATGAGTGGATCTTTTTGGCCGTAGCCACGGAGGCCGACTGTTTCTCGCAGGGCGTCCATTTGCTGGAGGTGTTCGCGCCAGAGGGTGTCGATTTGCTGAAGGATGAAGAACCTTTCGGCTTCGCGCATAAGGCCAGGTTTGATCAGATCAACCTGGGCTTCTTTGAGATCGTAGGCGATGCGGACCTGCTCGGCGAGGAAGGTTTTCATTTCGCCCATGGAGAGGTTCTCTAGCTGGTCGGGGGTGAGGTCGGCAAGGAGATAGACGAACTCCTGGACTTTGCTGACGACGCTGCCTAGATCCCATTCTTCGGAAGGAAGCTCTGGGTTAACGTAGGCTTCGACGATGTCGTCCATGGTTTGGATGCCGTAGCCCAAGACGAGCTCTTTAAGCTCTTGGCCTTCTAAGACTCGGCGGCGCTCGGCGTAAATGGCACGGCGCTGGTTGTTCATAACCTCGTCGTATTCAAAGACCTGCTTACGGATGTCGTAGTAGTAGGTTTCTACCTTCTTTTGTGCGCCTTCGAGCGATCGCGTGAGCATTCCCGACTCAATGGGCATGTCTTCTTCTACGCGGAAGGCGTTCATGAGGTTGGCTACGCGATCGCCGCCAAAAATTCGCAGTAGGTTATCTTCCAAGCTGAGGAAGAACTTGGTCGAACCCGGATCGCCCTGTCGCCCTGCGCGGCCTCTGAGCTGATTGTCTACTCGGCGTGACTCGTGACGCTCTGTACCAATCACGTGCAGTCCGCCTAGCTCGATAACTTGGTCGTGCGCAGCAGAGGTGATGACCTCATAGGCATCCAGAATCTCGTTGTAGATGTCACGCAGCTTTTGAATGACGGGATCATCGGTAGGCGCTTTCTCGGCGGCGACTGCGAGCTTATCTTCGGCGTCAAGCTCGGATAGGCTTTGCGCGCCGTAGGTTTTGACAGCGAAGTCTACCGCTGCTTTAAGATTTGTCTGAGTCTCTGGTGAAAGGTCGGTTGGAAAAATCTGGGGCGATGCTTTCCACGTTTTCTTTTTTTTCTTGGGACCGTCTGCAAAGCCCTGAGCCTGCTTAGCATCTTTAGTATTTGCGACTTGGGCAACGGCGAATTTATCGTCTTCTTCTGGCTTGACGATGCGAGGCATGAGGTACTCGCGTACTTTTAGCCTGGCCATGTAGTCAGCGTTACCACCAAGGATGATGTCTGTGCCGCGTCCGGCCATGTTAGTGGCGATGGTGACAGAGCCGCTGCGACCGGCTTGGGCAACAATCTCAGACTCTCGTTCTACGTTCTCGGGCTTCGCATTGAGGAGGTTGTGCTCTACTTTGAGGTCGCTGAGTAACAGTGAGAGTACTTCTGATTTTTCGACGCTGGTGGTGCCCACGAGGACGGGGCGACCGGTTTCGTGCATGGCGGCGCATTCTTGTGCGATCGCATTCCACTTCGCGTTTTCAGTTTTGTATACCACGTCTGGCAAATCGTGCCGCTGCGAAGGACGATTCGTCGGAATAATCGTCACTTCCAGGTTGTAGATCTTCTCAAATTCAGCTTCCTCAGTTTTCGCCGTACCTGTCATTCCAGAGAGCGAGGCTCTGCCGTCTTTTCGCTTGGGATACAGCAAAAAGAAATTTTGGTAGGTAATAGAAGCAAGGGTCTGTGTCTCAGGCTGGATATCTACATGCTCTTTGGCTTCAATGGCTTGATGCAAGCCATCACTCCAACGCCGACCGGCCATGACTCGGCCAGTAAACTCGTCTACAATCACGATTTCGCCGTTGCGCACGATGTAGTTCACATCTTTGGTGAACAGTTCTTTTGCCTTGATTGCATTGAAAATATAGTGCGCCCAAGGATCTTTTGGATCGAACAGATCGGTGACGTTGAGCAGCGTTTCTGACTTTTCAAAGCCTTCGTCTGTCAGCAGAACGTTGCGGGCCTTTTCATCGACTTCGTAGTCGACTTCATCACCTTCTAACTGGGCGGCCACTTCGGCAGCTTTTGTATACTTTTCGCCAGGGCGTTCTACCTGACCCGAGATAATTAGCGGCGTACGTGCTTCATCGACCAAAATTGAGTCAACTTCATCAATAACGCAGAAGTTGAACGGACGCTGTACAACATCGGCCATAGCCGTACTCATGTTGTCGCGCAGGTAGTCGAACCCAAATTCGCTGTTGGTGCCGTAGGTGATGTCGCAGGCGTAGTTCTTTTTGCGATCTTTGGGGCTCATACCCTGTTGGATAAGGCCAACGCTAAGGCCCAAAAATCTGTGGACTTGGCCCATCCATTCCGCATCGCGACGTGCGAGGTAGTCGTTCACAGTAACGATATGAACGCCTTTGCCGGAAATTGCATTGAGATAGGCGGGCAGTGTAGAAACGAGGGTTTTGCCCTCACCGGTTTTCATTTCGGCGATTTGGCCGTCGTGCAATACCATTCCACCGAGCAGTTGTACGTCGTAGTGGCGCATACCCAGTACGCGTTTCCCGGCTTCGCGAACGACGGCGAAAGCTTCGGTCAATATGTCGTCTGTATCTTCGCCATTTTCTAGGCGCGCTCTAAATTCGGCTGTTTTGCCTGTGAGCTCTTCGTCCGAGAGTGCCTGAATCTCTTCTTCAAGGAGATTTACCTCTTTAATGTCGGGTTGGTATCTCTTGAGTTTGCGAGTGTTTGGATCGCCTAGAAGTTTTTTTAGCATGTCAGGCCACAAAAGGAACGGGCAGAAAACGACGGGTGGTGAATGGGCGTAAACCCATAAGTGAATTGTATCTAATCTTATGGGGTTACAATGCCCGCTTGGAAGGCGGTATTCCGGGCGGGTTACCCTACAGCGCTCACTGATATTACTTTGGAATGGTGCGGCTGAGAAGGGTTTCGTGCGGCTTAGGACCTTAATTCTGCGTACTAACGGGGCTGTAATTTTGTTCCGTTGCACCCTGGTGACAGCTGACACAGCTGCGGAGATTGAGGGGCTGCGGGAGTGCTACGTCAGGATGCAGTGCCTGGAAGTAGGCGGAGTTTTGCAGTCGATACGGCGTTGGGCCTCTGCCTTCATGCCGACGAGAGTAAGTTTGTAGATAGCTCAGCATGAGCCTTTGATCAAAGCGTGAGATACCTGTGAGGGTGACACCATAGTGTGCGGGGTCTGTGATAAGGGCTTGCCACGTGTCGAGGGGCAATACGGCTGCGGGCAGAGCCACATGGCAGGTCGAACATTTTTGTACGTAGGTAGCATAGCCAGCTTCGTAGCTTGCATCGATAGGATCGACCATGCCGTAGGGCGAATCAATTGCTTTAGCGAACCCCATTCCTAGCAACGCGCTGAGGCAAAAAGTTAGCAATCCCAATAGGATGAAAGGAGGTCTAAGGCTTGTTTTCATAGGATTACTCGGTTTTACTGGGCCTAGCAGGTCAGGAAAGCGTCACTTCTGCTGAAGTCACAAATTGTCTGTAGCCTTTATCCTTAGTAGAAGAGAATATCAGCTCCTAAAGTGAGGATTCGTCTAAATATGGACAGTCGGCATATTCAGTTTCGCTATACACCGATTTTTACACAAGCGCAGTTGGCTCAGCTCTGTGAGCTTTTTGTGGCTGCGGCGTTTTGGGCTAAGGACCGACGGCCTGAGGATATGGAACGAGCGATCGCACATAGCAACCCCGTTGTAACCGCTTGGGACGACCAGCGCCTCATTGGCTTTTCCCGCGCTACGTCCGACGGTTTGTTTCGTGCCACAATTTGGGACGTGGTGATTCATCCTGATTATCAGGGTGCTGGTCTTGGGCGTCGACTGGTTGAAACCTTGATCGCTCATCCGCATATGAATCAGGTTGAGCGAACGTATTTGATGACGACACATCAGCAGAGTTTTTACGAGCGTATCGGCTTTGAGCAAAACAGCACGACTACGATGGTGCTGTACAACCGCCCGTTGGGCGAATGCTTGATAGACATAACAGAGAAGGAAAGCGTTGACGTCTCTGTGTGATGGCTCATCGGTTCTTTGCCTCTGGTGCAAGAATCCTCAGGTGCAAGAATTGTTGAACTCACTTAAATGAAAGAAGCCCACCTTGAGACATGTTCCAAGGTGGGCTTCTTTCGTTTTGGCTAATTTATAAGGCTAGGTCGGACAGGCGAGACGCCTGTTCTACTTGTCGGTTTCGGAGAATTCGGCGTCAATGACATCGTCTTCGCCACCGGAGGAACTGTCCTCATCTGCACCTGCGTCGTCGGCTGGGGCACCTTCTGCACCTTCACCTTCGGGGCTACCCTGCTGGTAAAGGTTGCTGCTGAGGGCATAGAGGCCTTGCTGCAAGGCTTCCATGGTGGACTTGATTTTGTCGGTGTCTTCTTCCGCAAGGGCTTCTTTGAGCTCCTTTATTTGGCCTTCGAGCTTTTCTTTCTCTTCGGCAGGAACTTTGTCGCCTAGCTCTTCGATTTGCTTTTCAGCTTGGTAAGCAAGCGTGTCAGCCTGGTTTTTGGTTTCGATGGCTTCACGCTTTTCCTTATCGGCATCAGCGTTCGACTCGGCGTCGCGAACCATTTGATCGACTTCAGTATCAGAGAGCGTAGAATCACCTGTGATGCTGATGGACTGCTCTTTGCCTGATCCCTTGTCTTTGGCTGTAACGTTCAAGATACCGTTGGCATCGATGTCGAAGATAACTTCGATTTGAGGGACGCCACGCTGAGCAGGTGGAATGCCGTCTAGACGGAACGTTCCTAGGCTCTTGTTGTCGTTTGACATTTCGCGCTCACCTTGGAGCACGTGAATTTCCACATTGGTTTGACCATCTACCGCCGTTGAGAAAACTTCGGACTTTTTGGTAGGGATGGTGGTGTTACGAGTGATGAGCTTGGTCATCACGCCGCCCAATGTTTCGACACCCAAGGAGAGTGGCGTTACGTCGAGTAGCAGAATGTCTTTGACTTCACCAGCCAGTACCCCGCCTTGAATAGCTGCGCCGATAGCAACGACTTCATCAGGGTTAACGGTTTGGTTTGGCGCTTTGCCCAAGATGCGCTCTACGAGTTCCTGTACAGCAGGAATGCGAGTGGAGCCACCTACGAGAACGACTTCATCAATGTCAGACTTGCTGAGCTTGGC
>JBHJIY010000223.1:0-11183 GCA_050042985.1 Phormidesmis sp.
GATCGCCTCAACAAGTACGGTCGCCCAATGCTCGGCTGTACCATTAAGCCCAAGCTAGGTCTTTCTGCAAAGAACTACGGTCGTGCGGTTTACGAATGTCTCCGTGGCGGTCTTGACTTCACAAAAGACGACGAGAACATCAACTCACAGCCTTTCCAGAGATGGCGTGATCGTTTCTTGTTTGTAGCTGACGCTATCCACAAGTCTCAAGCAGAAACTGGCGAGATTAAGGGGCACTACCTGAACGTAACGGCGGCTACTTGTGAAGAGATGATCAAGCGAGCTGACTACGCAAAAGAGCTCGAAATGCCCATCGTCATGCACGACTTCTTGACAGGTGGCTTTACAGCTAACACCACTCTGGCGCACTGGTGTCGCGACAACGGCGTTCTCTTGCACATCCACCGGGCAATGCACGCGGTAATCGACCGTCAGAAGAACCACGGTATTCACTTCCGTGTGCTTTCAAAGTGCTTGCGCCTGTCGGGTGGTGACCACATTCACACCGGTACTGTTGTAGGTAAGCTCGAAGGTGACCGCGCCGGTACCTTGGGCTTTGTTGACCTCCTCCGTGAGAACTATATTGAGCAAGACAAGTCCCGTGGTGTGTACTTCACACAGGACTGGGCTTCCATGCCTGGCGTAATGGCAGTTGCTTCTGGTGGCATTCACGTATGGCACATGCCTGCGCTGGTTGAAATCTTCGGTGACGACTCTGTCCTCCAGTTTGGTGGTGGTACGTTGGGTCACCCATGGGGTAACGCGCCTGGTGCGACTGCAAACCGGGTTGCACTCGAAGCTTGCGTTCAAGCGCGTAACGAAGGCCGTAACCTCACTCGTGAAGGTGGCGACATTCTTCGTGAAGCTGGCAAGTGGTCTCCTGAATTGGCTGCTGCACTTGATCTATGGAAAGAGATCAAGTTTGAGTTTGACACTGTTGACACTCTCTAAGTGGGTTCAAACACCACTGAGAACGGTATTGGGTAGAACGGTTTCTAGTTCCGACTCTCTAGTACTTTGAGAACTAACACTCTCAATTGAGTCAGTGTTTGACACAGTAGATTTATTGGGGCACTGCAAATGTGTCCCCTACCCATGGATCTCAAGCGAATTGCTAAAGATACAACTCAGGTGCTCACAAGCTACCTAACTTATCAAGCCGTTCGCACTGTGCTCAGCCAGCTACTAGAAGCCAATCGACCTTTATTTCATCAGCTCAACGAGTTTGCGAGTCGTGAAAAGCTCCAAGACGGTGAAGCTTTTATTTCAGATCTGCTCAAAGAGCATGCTGAACTGGGGTTTCGGGTGATGACAGTGCGATCGCACCTTGCCGAAGAAGTTGCCGAATTTCTTCCCGAGATGCTGACCACTGGCATTGCCCAAGCCAACAGCGAACACCGTAAAAAGCAGCTCGAAAAGATGACACAGATGACCTCAGAAGAACTCACGGCCAGGTTTGATAACAGCCCAGGCAGCAATCTTGACGACCGTCTTGACAGCACCGAGCAGACAAACGAGCAAACGCCCGAGTCTGAGTCACCTGATACCGAACCAGACAGTCAAACATAACAACCCTTAATTTCCGATACGTTCACCTTTATCCCCTGGAAGAAAACCATGAAAACTTTGCCTAAAGAGCGTCGGTATGAAACTCTTTCGTACCTCCCCCCCCTCACCGACCAACAGATTGACAAGCAAATCAACTACTGCCTGCAAATGGGCTACATCCCTGCTGTTGAGTTCAACGAGAACTCTGACCCTGAAGTTTACTACTGGACCATGTGGAAGCTTCCTCTATTCGGCGCAACCAACACTCGCTCTGTTTTAGACGAAGTTCAGGCTTGCCGCTCCGAGTACGGCAACTGCTACATCCGCGTAGTTGGCTTCGACAACGTCAAGCAGTGCCAAGCAGTTAGCTTTATCGTACACAAGCCCGGCAGCAACAGCGGCGGCGGCTACCGCTACTAAGAGTCGATCTAAATTAGATTCGTCTTTCTGTGAATAGCAAAAGAGGACAGCCAGTCAACCTGAGCTGTCCTCTTTTTTGAATTATGATAATCGACATAGTTGTAATCCTTCAATATTTGTCATGGTTGATGTTAAATCTGCTATCACAGCTGCCCGAATTGGCTTCCGCGATTTTTTGGAAGTAGAACAACCGCTTGAGAACGTTCGTCTCGAAGAGGTAGAACTCTCAGAAGATGAAAAGTATTGGATGATTACACTTGGTTACGACACCTTTTACCGACCCTACGAAGTGCAAAATGTAATGCTGAGCAGTGCGGACCTCCAAACTCGAAAAAGAGAGTACAAGTTATTTCGAGTCAATGCCGAGAACGGGAACGTAGAATCCATGAAGATCCGAACAGTTTAGAGGATGGCTGAATACGTGGCTAGTCTGATTCAAAAGTACGCTTCCAAAGGAATATTAGTTGATACCAATATTCTTCTTGTACTATTCTTTGGAGCATTAAGCCCAGAGAGAATTTCTACACGTCGAGGCACTGAGCACTTTACAGCAAACGACTATGTCTTACTAAATGCTATTTTAGTCAAGTTTAGAGCTATCGTAACCACACCAAACATCCTGACAGAATTAAATAGCTTTATAAACAATCTCAGTGAGCCAGATCGTTCTAAGTGCTATCGGTTTCTCGCAGCCGCTCTTAACAATCAAGCTGGGAGCTCTCCTCT
The DNA here is from genome assembly GCA_050042985.1 of Phormidesmis sp. Lineage (GTDB taxonomy): Bacteria > Cyanobacteriota > Cyanobacteriia > Phormidesmidales > Phormidesmidaceae > Phormidesmis. Next base: position 2,695 of record JBHJIY010000223.1, read on the forward strand.
TCTAGAGATTTACGCACCTAGCCAAAACGTAGCTTCTTTGGACTGGCCTTTCTCCACATACGGTTTGACAGATTGTGGAATTGCTGATGTCGCCAAAAACAAATATCTTGTCCTTACGGATGATTTCAAAGTCGCGAGCTATCTCAATGAGAAAGGCATCGACACAATTAGTTTTGTCAATTTGAAATACGGACAATGACCTTTGCCTGTGAACTTGGGAAGCTTCTCCTACTGCTGTAAACTGCAATATAACTATAACGATTGGGCAAATAAAAATGTCTCAGACAGAGCGCTTGGTAATGCTAGCTGAAGACCAGCTAGTGGAATATAGTACCGATGCGCGGAAGGTGGAAAAGCTGCGACAGAAGATTGCGCTATCTGTACCGATCAAGCAGCTACAGCCGATTAAGGAAGAGATAGAAGCAGAAGTAAGTGGAAATTTCTTTAACAAGGTTTTACTAGAGCAGCGACAGGCAGTGGCTTTACCGTTCTGGGGAATTGCTGGCTTAGGGCTGTTGTTTGGTATTTCGTTTACGCAGCCGGTAGACTTTTTGGCAACAGGGATTGGGGGCGCATTGGCGATCATTATTCAAAGGCGGGGTTGGAAGCTTCAGGCTAAGGATTTGGTGTTGCAAGCGATCGCACAAATAGAAGACAGAACCCAAGCCGCTAAAAATCAAAAAGAGGCTGAAAAAGAAGAATCTAAGTAGAAGTATGAGAGATATTCGCATCTGCTTTTTTGGAGATTCATTTGTCGCCGGGACAGGAGACCCGACGTATTTAGGGTGGGCTGGTAGAGTGTGCACAGCAATGACTTCGCCAAACTACAGCTTGAGCTATTACAACTTAGGCATTCGTGGCAATACTAGCGAACAGATAGAAGTGCGCTGGCTCGCTGAATCGATAAAAAGGTTTCCCGAATACGCCGACAACCGCGTTGTGTTTTCCTTTGGCACCAACGACAATCGAATAGAGGAAGGCATTCGTTTTGTCGAAGAAAGCGATTCTGTGCACTGCGCTCGGCGTATTTTGACGCAGGCAAAAGCTATGTTCCCTCTGCTGTTGGTCGGTCCGCCTCCTGTAGCTGACGACAATATGAACTACAGATCAGAAAAACTTTCTGCGGCCTATCGCGAACTGTGTACTGAGCTGAATGTCCCTTATTTAGATGTGTATAAGCCGCTGAGAAAAAACGCACTGTGGATGAAGGAAGTCGCCGCTGTGGATGGTGCGCATCCAGCAGCGTCTGGATACTTAGCATTGAGTCAACTCATCATCGATTGGCCTGCTTGGCAAAACTGGTTTGAACAAAACGGGGAGAACTACGAACAAACGGTATGAGCTACTATACTTCTCCTCGCTTTCTCAACAAGCTTGCTGTTCATATCACCAAGAACTATCTGGATTTGCCTCAAGTAAAGATGCCACTGATTTTGGGCATTCACGGACGCAAAGGCGAGGGCAAGACATTTCAGTGTGAACTGGTATTTAAGCAGATGGGTGTAGAGGTGGTGTACATCTCTGGCGGCGAGCTTGAAAGCCCAGATGCGGGTGATCCGGCTAGGCTCGTGAGAATGCGATACCGAGAAGCGGCTGAGCTAGTACGCGTTCGGGGTCGAATGGCAGTACTGATGATCAATGACTTGGACGCTGGTGCAGGCCGGTTTGACCGGATGACGCAGTACACCGTGAATACACAGCTAGTGAACAACACGCTGATGAATATTGCGGACAACCCGACGAATGTGCAGCTGCCGGGTAGCTATGACGAAAAAGAGCTACCGAGGATTCCGATCATTGCAACAGGCAATGACTTTGCAACACTGTATGCGCCATTAATTCGCGATGGGCGGATGCAGAAGTTTTACTGGGAGCCAAGTCAGGAAGATAGATTAGGTATTGTGGGTGGGATGTATGCCGGTGATGGGTTGAGTGCGGCAGATGTAGAAACGCTAGTGAGTCGGTTCGATGCTCAGGCGATTGATTTCTTTGGGGCGGTGCGATCGCAAATTTACGACGAACAAATCACTCACTTCATCGAAGATATCGGCATTGAAAACGTAGCCGCTCAAGTCGTCAACGCAATCAAAATCCCGACCTTCGCCCGTCCCAACTTTCATCTCGATCATCTGATTGCAGTAGGCGAAAGCTTAGTCGCAGAACAAGAGCGCGTGCGTACCATGAGCCTTGTCAGTGAATACAACCAAGCCCTTACGCCTAATGGCTACACTCATTCTCGCCGCAGCTCATCTTTGCTAACGCTCCCTTCACCCAACGGTCTTGCACCTTATACAAAAGACAAAGCTGAGAACGGCAGCCAAAACGCTAGCTCCTCTCCGTGGAAACGAGCCAAAGCGGCTCGACTAGGTAGAGCTGATAGCCAAGCAGCCCTAATCAAAGACTCGAATTCACTAACTAACAGAACTTCCACGGCGCAGTCCTCTGCATTCCAGAATAGTCAGCAGGCAAATCAGCAGGCAAATCAACAAACAAATTCCAGCAACGTACCAAACGCGATGACACAGCTGCGCAGCATCTTAGCCATGGGCCATCGGGTCGGCATCGAATACGTTGACCAGCGGAGATTTCGCGTGAACTCGTGGCAGAGCTACACCACACTCGATCCAAGTCATGAGTCAGAGGCAATGCATAGCCTCAATGCTTGCCTAGCCGAGTTTCCCGATCACTACATTCGGCTAATTGGCATTGACCCGCACTCCAAACAGAGAATGACTGAAACCATCATCCATCGACCTCAACGCTAGCAAACAAAAAGCATTTACAAATGCATAGTCTTGATTGCATAGCCAAAGTTTAGTCGGCCTCAAGACAAGACTTTGCGCCTTTATCGTAAGCACATGCATAGTCTCAAAAGTTTAGCCAGTTGCTTGGAATACAGCTAGATCCAAAGAGGCTGATTACCAACGAGTTGAGCACAAACTTCGTCGAGCATTTTGTGATGCCTCTGTCTGCTCAGGGGTATCACCGCCGTGTTTGTACAAGGCCAGACTCGAGAAGTCAACCAGGCCCACACAAAGGTGCACTTTTACTTACATAAAGTACACCTTTGCCTACACAAAGTTCACCTTTATCTGTGGATGTCACTCATCTCAGAAGGTGTTTAGAAAAGCCACTATACATTCAGTGCCGATAGCCGTGACTTCCCCTATTGCAATCACACTATTAAGCACGAGCACTACCCGTAAAGCTCCCGACAAAGCATTTCAACAACTTAACTGTCACTAACCTACTCATCCGAAACAATCCAGACCTATGAAAATACAACAACTATTGAGTGCAGGCGCACTGGCCACCCTAGGGGTACTGACAACCGGTGTTTCGCAGCAGGCAATGGCAGCCTCCATGACAGCAACCCTTACAGCCGACAATCACTATGCGCTGTTTACAGGCAATGCGAGCGGGACAGAATGGGGGTTTGTCGGTCGTAATGAAAAAGGGGCGGGCGGCCGTGCTCAAAGCGATTTTGTGTATAACGAGGATGGAAGCTACAACTCCACTTATATCGGCGAAGGCGTAACATCTGGAGACATTGATAATGGTGGCCGATACAACTGGTCTATGCCAGAAGAATGGACATTTGATGTAGAGGGTGGAGAGTATGTGTACGTAGTTGTTTGGGATGACAGCTCAGTCACAGAAAGCTGGATAGGAGAATTTGCATCCGAAGCGCTTGGCGACGATATGCTTCTCTCTCAAGCCGATGATTGGGAGTATCTAACAACCATCACTCAAGAGGGTACTGACTACGGAATTAACCCTGGCGACGCAGGTGATACGCCTGATATCGAAGACTTGGTTTTCCAAGTAGCTGCCGCAAATGGAGGAACAGAGAACAGCTGGTCAGAGGCTCTGAAGAAAGGAGATAATGGCATCAAACCTTGGGGTGATTTCTCCAGCAAAGGTATTTCGTCAGAAGCCGATTTTCTTTACACAACAACTGATAACGCAGGCCAAGCTGGCGGCAACAACGAAAAGTACACCATCTTTAGGACACAAGCCTCCGTGTTTGCTGAGACTCCGGAGTCGGAAGAAGTTCCTGAGCCCGGCGCTTTGCTAGGATTAGCTTTACTTGGCTTTACAGCACTGAGTTCCAAACGGCATCGAGAGAGTGCGTAGCAGGTAATAAGGCTGCTATAGGGAGGAATCATCACTACAGCCTTGGTCTTTTCGATTTAGTAAGTCGTAAAAACTAAAACAATATTAGCCGTCGAGACAATGTCTCGACGGCTAATATTGTTTTAACAGCAAGCTTATATCTACTGGGCACTTTCTACAGTAGCGTGAGAGATCAAACGTTCGTATTTGCCTGCAAGTATTGCTTCAGGCGAAACAAGCTAGCTGTTTGCCCTATATTCAACGGCAAGAGTGAAATTCCCTCTAGGCGCGATTGCACCCAGCCTTCGCCCCACTGCCATTCATGAAAGCCATCGATACTACCGCTCAGCAAAAAACGCACGCCCTCTGAGGAGAGCACGTCTACTTTATGAACGGTCGTAACCGGGCCCAGACCACTCTCAAAAGTTTGCCCCACCAGTAGCTCACTATCTGCAACATCAGGGAGATTGATCTGCTGAGGCCAAAGCCATTTCTTTAGCAGCATCGGCTGAATGAGACTCTGCCGAATCTGTTCGGCGCTTGCAGATAGCTCGATTCGTAAATTGCTTTGTTGATAAGTGCCAAACATCGCGCGATCGCTCCTCAATAGAATTCCCGCAGTACAGAATCGCCTGCGGGAATAGTCATCCGGTACTTTACTGTTTTCATTGATGTAGGCGTACAAGCCACAACCAATCAGCTAACCTCCTAAGTTGCCGCAACTTGCACAGGCTGGAGATTTGCTTCGGCAGGAAGTTCTAAGCAGTAACCAGCACCATACACAGTTTTAATATACTGAGGGTGGCGCGGATCAGGCTCTAGCTTTGTACGCAGGTGACGAATATGAACGCGAATCGTCTCGATATCGTCGTTGGGGTCGTAGCCCCATACTTCCTTGAGAATTTCGCTTGGGGATACCGTTTGGCCGTGGCGCTGTAGCAAGCAATGAAGCAACTCGAACTCTAGGTGAGTTAGCTTAACCGTTTTATCTAGCCAGATAGCTTCAAATCTTTCAGGCACCAGAGTCAGCGGGCCATAGCTAAGGATTTCACTGTGCTTAGCAGCCTGAGGGATCCGGTCTGTTCTCCTGAGGAGGGCGCGAACCCTGGCTAGCATTTCCTCTAGCTCGAAGGGCTTGGTCATGTAGTCATCTGCGCCAGCGTTGAAACCATCGACTTTATTCTGGGTCTCGCCAAGAGCTGTGAGCATTAGGACTGGAATGTCAGCAGTACGATCATCTCGCCGCAGTCGTTGACACACTGTAAACCCGTCTACCTTAGGTAGCATCAGGTCGAGCATAATGAGGTCAGGGACAATCTGGACGGCGAGGGCCTGTCCTTTGATGCCATCATTCGCCTGACTGATGTCGTAACCTGCCATTTCGAGGTTAATAGACACTAGCTCTACAATGGCCGGATCATCATCAATGACGAGTATACGTGGCATATTATGAAGGGGTGTTGCTATAGGTTAAGGCTACCACTTCTATCCTGAGTAGTGGTTACAAATACTCACCGCCGTTAACAAAACTCATGGATATAGAGGCTAAACCAAGAGGATTAGTGAAATCTGTATAAAATTGTTGTATTTATATTAAGCTGTAGTGCTTGGGAGATCCATTCTTTTTAATGCCAACTTAACATTTTTCTCTCGTGAAAGAGTAAGCGTTGTGATAGAGCACCCTTTGTCAACCTTGGTAGAGAGCCTTTGCAACCCTGCATCTGAGGCATCACTACTCGTAAAGCAGCATTCTGAAGTCTGAAAAGTTATCTGGAATGGAGGAGCGAAAACTACGCTCCTCCATTCATCTTTACGCAACGGAATATTCTAGATAAAACTCCCCAGGTAGGATTCGAACCTACGACCAATCGATTAACAGTCGACCGCTCTACCACTGAGCTACTGAGGATTAGGAACTACATAGTACACAAGCTGGTATTGCTTTGGCAAGGAGTTTCTCTAAGCAGTTTTTCAGCAGAGAAAAGGGCTACTAAGAAGCCTGCCTGTGCTATGTAAGCCTATGCATTATACCCGTTCTGACCCTTTACACAATGACTAGTTTTGGGAGACTAGTTTTGAGAGTTGTCTCCGATGCCTAACTGTTTTGATGTCAAGCTCAGTCGCTGGCTCATGACAGCTTACTGACCTAGTCGCATTTGGGTGAGCCTTGCCTGTACGTCTGGATTGAGATTGGCAAAGACGCGGCCTGAATGCTTCTTCTTAGCTTTTTGGCGACGCTGTACTTGTTTGCCAACGCTGATGACCTCATTTTGCAGCTGGAGGGCGGAAATGCCTTCTGCACCGTAGCCGACGACCGTTTGGCGGTGCACATTATCCGAGGTGGCGACAATGAGGCGCTTGGTAAACTTGCGCACATCGTTGCGGAATTTGGAGCAAGCTCTTTCTATGTAGCTGTCAGCCGTTTGACCATAGCCTGTGTAGTGCACTGACAAATGCTGAGTAATTTCTTCTTGGGAAGCGGGCGTTCGCTGCTCGTAAGCATCGAACACGGCCCAGGTTTCATAGTTCTGATAGGCACTATAGTTAGCGAGTGCGCCAATGAGTGCTTCGCGAGCAGCATCTAAGCCTTCCTCATCCTTCAGAGCAATCAGCTCGGCCCATGCGCCCACAATATTGTAGGCATCGACTAGCAGAATGGCTTGAGCAGAGTTGTCCGCCATGACAGTACTGAAAAGGTGAGATGTGTCACCATATTAGGCGATTTCGCTAAGTGCTGTCTGTATATGAGGTAGCGTTCTAGCTAAGTTCGTGGTTAGCGGGCCTTCACAGGTAGCTAACTTTGATTTTCTGTTTGAGCCTTTGCGGGTCGCCGCGATCGCTCACCTGACCGTCTTCCAGCAAAAAGGCGCGATCACAGTAATCCAGTTCAGCCAGTCGATGGGTGACCCATAATGCTGTCAGCCCGCGACTTTTCACGAGGGCTTGCACCTGCCGCACCAAGTCTATTTGGCTGTCGGGGTCGAGGAGGGCAGTGGGTTCGTCTAGTAATAGAATTTCGCAGTGCTGGGCGATCGCACCGGCAATGGCTACTCGCTGCTTTTGCCCACCACTTAGCGCATAGATGGGGCGTCTCCTCAGGTGCCACAGGTTCACAGCAGAGAGCGCTTCTTCAACCCGCTCCCGCGTTTGCTGCATCGATAGGTTGTCTTTGACTAGGCCAAAGGCAACGTCGGCCCCTACCGTTGGCATCACCAGCTGATGGTCTGGATTTTGAAACACAAAACCCACAGGCCCACCCTTTTCGATAGAGCCTGTTTGCTGCGGCAGCAAGCCCGCTAGCAGCTTCAGCAGCGTAGATTTTCCACTGCCGTTGTTGCCCAGCAGCATACAAAATTCACCGCTCTCTATATTAAGAGAGCATTTTTTGAGCACAGCGGCTCCTGTCGGCCAATAAAAACTGACGTCTTTAATCGCGATCGCCGATTGGGTTATCCCCGCTTCGCCATCAGCATTAGAAGGTGAATCAGCGTCTGTCATCTATCGCTACATAAAAGGTGGCATATAAAAAGTAGGTGCATGAGCGATTCAGACAATTACTCCTCATTCGCAAGCGCAAAAAAGCCAGGTGCACGACCACCGCCAGCACCGCCAGCACCGGACTTTTCATAAACCTGTACGGCTGCAAGTTCGCTGACTGCGATCGCAATTTTCTTATCGGTCACTTTGTCACAGGTCAGCTCTAGCAGCACTGGATTGCCCGACGAAATAGCCGACATCACCGATTGGTAGGCAGCTTCTGCGTCTTCTTTATCTGTCTTTTGCACCGTCAGCGGCATTGCGGTGTGCTTCAGAGCAAGTTCGACGATGTACATAGGGATATTTCTTTTATTTCAACTTTTTCAGCACAGGTTCAGCACCAAGCCGGACACTAGTATAGCGAGGGACAGCCAAAAACCGCTGAGTGCCCCTCCACATCGGATAGCTTCACCAGCTGGTTCCGCCAAAAGATATACTTATCGAATTGATTAATAAAGTTCTGTAAACGTTTTATTACAAAGGTTTTAGCGTTTTTACTTTGGCTAAAAATATACCAAAGCCCTTTCAATGGCAGGACTTTTGCTGAAAGTAGCCCTATAATAATGAGAACTAGGGTAAAGATTGGTTAACATCCCTTATTATTTCGTTGGGTGAGTGTTATTTGCTCGCACAGCGCCGGGGATAGCTGTTTTTACCCTGTCCTCATAGATAATCCATTTTCGGAGACTTCTTTTAATGACCATTGCAATGGGACAAGCGCCCGCCGCACGGGGACGGTTTGACGTCCTCGATGACTGGCTAAAGCGCGACCGATTTGTCTTTGTGGGTTGGTCCGGCTTGCTTCTATTCCCCTGCGCCTTCATGGCAATTGGTGG
>JBHJIY010000224.1:0-11291 GCA_050042985.1 Phormidesmis sp.
CAGTACGGGTTCCGGCGTACAACCTGATCCTAGAAACTCTGGGCTTTTTGATTCTTTGGCTAGGTTGGTTTGGCTTTAATGGGGGCTCAACGGCGAATTTGTCTTATGTGCCCCACATTTTGCTCACTCCTTTTTTTTCAGCGTCGGCAGGTGGCATCGGCGCTGTAGTGTTTAGCCCTTTTGACACCGACGAAAAAGCCCGGCTGTCTTCTATTATCAACGGTATTTTGGGCGGACTCGTGGGGATTACGGCTTCTTCTGCCTATGTCGGTGTAGGCAATGCGGTGCTGATTGGGGCATTTAGTGGGCTGCTCGTTTTGTGGTCGGAAAAGCGTTTGCTTGCCTGGCGAATCGATGATCCGGTGGGTGCTATTCCGGTGCATTTGGTGTGTGGTGCGTGGGGAACCTTGGCGGTTGGCCTGTTTGCCAATCCGGCTTCTGATGAGTACCAGCTGGAAAACTATAGCCGAATTGCGCAAACCTTCTACCAGGCGTTTGGCTGGCTGAGTGTGTTTGTCGCTGTACTGCTGCTGAGCCTGTGCGCTTGGCTGTTGATTGGCATTGTGTTGTATATGCTTTCACCCCGCTCTGAAAAAATGAGCCGGGCTAAAGTTGCTAGGCTGGCTGAAAACAGCGCATACGCGCTACCGTTGCCGAAGTTTTTTCGCTTTTTGTTTCACATTGCGCGGCAGGGCCTGAGAGTCCCCCTCGCATTGGAAGAGAAAGGCGGTGCGCCTACTATTCTGCCTTAGGCTTATCTGTTGGACTCATTGGCTGTAAGGGGTTCATCGCTAGCTAGTGCTTCTGATACCAGGCTACATTCGCCCCCTTCTTCTTGGGTGAATGTGGCTTTTGCGATTTCGACGTCTTCTTTGTAGAGTCTTACCCAGCTCTCTAGCTGTCTTTTGGCGAGTGTGGCGTAAGTAGAGTTGGGAGAGATCTGGCAAAACTCTCGGACCATCGGTAGCCATCGGCTGTTGGTCGCGTGGTCTACGCCTTGATCAAAGCGTGCTCTGTCTGTTACGGGCTGAATTGCTATTGTTCCGGCGGTTGTTTCGGCGGTTGCTGCTGGCGTGCTTTGTGCGCTGGCAGGTGTTGGAAAAATGACTGTGTTTGCAGCGATCGCCTGCCCCGTTGGCTGAAGGGGTTCTTCTGATGGGATGGGGTCGGCATTGGCCTGAAGTGAGGCCATAGTTTGCCGGGTGGCCTGCGTGGCAAACGATTCATCACCAGGCTCGTAGCGGTAGGCCGAAATGACGCCGCCTACAACCGCTACACAGCAGGCACAGACGGCTAGTTTGGAGTAAAGTCCTGAAGCGGTTGAGGGCTGTTTACTATCGACGGATAATTCGTTGCTTTGTGTAGGATGCTCACTGCCAGAATATTTTTTGATGGCGACAGGACGCGTGATTCCAGGGATTTGTTTTTCTATCCATGGGATATCGAAAATGTGGGCGTAGATAGGGTTGGCGACTTTGAGGTTGGCGCCTTCTGCTAAAACGAGCCCGCAGCTAAGCAGGGCATTGTGTTCTGGGCTATGGGTGTTGGTAACACTGCCTTGCTGCAAAATTTTCAGATAGCTCAGCAGTCTCAGGTCTTTGTTTTCTGGCTCAAGCAGGCTGTTGGCGATCGCACCCAAGTGCTGAGCTGCCAGGCTCCCTTCCCAGTAATCCAAAATGCTTTCTTTGACGAGGCGATCGATGCTAGCTTCGGGCTGGGCTTCGTCAATGCGCGAAGGATTTTGAGAAATTTCGCTACAGATAATCTGCGCTAATTCTGTCGCTGTCCCTGTCCACTTTTTGATGCGCTGGGCCATTTTAGAGATGGTGTGAGCGTCTTTCATTTTTGGGAGAAGTGTTGCTTGAACATCTGAGATGATAGGAGAGGGCTGTGATGGAGGATTTTGTGATGGCATTGGGTGGATTTGTTGCTGAAGCGGCTCTCTAAGCCTTTGTTTGTATCCTAGGTGACAGACTCGAGCGCGCTTTTGAGCAGATCACAAGAGGTATTTTGTGTGGTGAGGAACGTATCGTAGGCCTGCTGAATATCCTGTGGATAGAGCATTACCCAGCGCTTGACCTGGCTTTTGGCAGGTGCAAAGTAGGCAGAGGTCGGTGGAATGCTGCAAAACTGCTGGATTGTGGGCAGCCAGCGGCCGTTGGTGGCATGTGTGAGCCCTTGATCGAAGAGTTCTTTGGGTGCTGTTGTTGAAACGCTTGTGCCAGTACTTTGCGCAGTAATTTTCTCAGTGTTCTGCTGAGTTGCCGTTGCGAGGATAGTTGTTTGTTTATCTTGTGTTTGTGTCTGTGCTGCTGCGCCAAAGTTGTTGGGTGCTCTGAAGTATGTTAAGGCTGTAAGACCCAGTAACGCCACGCCGCTGACTGTGAGTAGGGCCGTCGATAGAGACTTGACCAACTTTGAGGTGGGTGCTGTTTCTGTAGCGTGTGGCACAGTAACGGTTTGTTCTTGATTTTCTAGCTGGGTAAGCTCAGCTGATGTGGGGGTTAAGACGGTTCGGGTCGTGAGCCCTGGAAGCTGTTGCTCAATCCAGTCCATGCCAAAGACTATGGCGTAGATGCGATTGCTGAGCCGAAGCTGTCCCTGCTCGGCAGTCACCAGCTTTGAGCGTATGAGGATGTCTTGTTCAGCTTTTAGCTTGGGCTGGGCGTTTGCTGCGATTCCTCCTCGCGAAAGAATTTGTAGATACAGCACCATCAAGGTGTCTTGGCATTCAAAGCGGAGAAGGGTTTGCTCAATTTCACACAGGAGGTTTGCGGCTTCGTTGTTTCTCCAGTTCTTAACTATTTTTTGACGGACAACTTCATCGACAATTTTATCCGGACCTTCTGTCCGGATGATTTGTGCGGAATATTGCCGAATGTATTGATAAATGAGCTGAGTTAAGAAGAGATTTTCAGCTGTCCATGACTGGGTTCTCTCAATTATTTTGGCGATCGCATCCGGATCTTTTATTTTTGGAAAAAGCACTGCATCTAGCTCTGCTAAATCGGCTGGGCCTACCGTTTTGTGTGCTTCTGAAGCCGTAGTCATAGAATCTTACTGTGGATGTACCTGTCAAGGCGGGACATCAATTGGTGCGTACCCACTAGCTACGTATCAATTGATGGCTTTTGATTTGATGCCTTTTGATGTCTTTTCTTCAATGATGGCTTTGTGATGACGGCTGATAGGGCAACTCTCAACGTGAGAATCGCTTGTATCGACATCGAACGAGCTAGTTTTGAATGACTAAGATGACAGTTTTTGTGGCTGTCAGTTTGTGTCTATCAATACGTTTGCTCAGAATACGTTTGCTCAATTTGAGCGACTGCTGTTGCTTGAGCAGTTAAGTGCGATAGTTACTTTTCTAGGTCGGTGAATTTGGACCTGTCAAGTTTCGCGACTTTTAGTGCCTCTAGACTGCTTTTCTAGAGTATATACACTGACTACCCAAATACCTTAATTACACCTGTGGGTGAAGCCTATCATATGTAAAAGTACGGTCTCTACCGCATGAATCCGGTCGCTTTGTATAAAATATTTTACTTTTTCTCAGCATTATTGCGTAGATACTAAAAGAGCATTAACCTTTTGCTAAAAGCCCTATCATTAGATAGGTCAGTCAAACGATGAGCTGCCAAAGGAGCACTGTAATACTTACAGTAACGCTGTGCTGAGGCAGGAGTTTTATCCAGGGCTGACGACCAATTTTTTGCGTTAAAAGAATGCTAAGGATTGCGCCCATTAGCAGTGCGCTGCCCTGTAAGAAGGCAATGACCGCAGGGTGGGCGGTGAGGCTAAAAGATGTGTCGGCAAATGATCCCCATGTCGCCCAGAATATAGGAACGATTTGTCCTGCTTCTGATAGACCGAGTAAAAGATAATGCGCCAGACTGGCAAATAGGAGCAGGGGAAGATAGCCGTAGGCCAGTGTAAGAAAGCTGCGAGATGGTCCGGTGCCCTGAAACTGGGTGCGAAGCTGATTGGCTAGGACTGCGATCGCACCTAGCAAAAACAGAGCGATGATGGCAGCGATCGCATGACTGCCAAAGCTCTCTAATAGCTGACTATCGCCCATTGTCAGCGCCGTCAGCTGTGGCAGCCGATGCAAAAATACCGCGCCCAGCAGTAGGAGTAATAGCGCAATTTCGTGGTAGCTGCTGTTGTGCTTTGTCCACAGTGCAATGCCCGGTGGTCGCAGGTTTAGCTCTACAGACTTGTGTGGGCACGCTTTGAGGCAGGTCATGCACAGCACGCAGTTGCGATTGTCGCTGAGCTGCGCCGGGTGTGAATATACCGGACAGCCCTCTGTTTTTTGGCCTTCACCTTCGGCGGGGCCGCCTTTGTAGCAGTGGTAGGTATTGCAGGTTGCCGAGCAGATGCCCTGCTGGGCGCGCAGTTCTGTTATGGAGAGCTTGGCAAAGAGGCCGTTCATGCCGCCAATAGGGCAGAGATATCGGCACCAGAAGCGGCGCTCGAATAGAACAGAACAGATGACAGCGCCAGCGGTGATGATGAGTAGAAGCCAGGCAGAGAGATAGGCAGTGTCCTCCAAGTTCCACAGCTCTTCCCATAGAAGAATGAGGGCAAAGCCGCCGTACAGAATCCAGCCGCCCCAGCGCTCAGCCCACGCCCGAGGCCAGCCCTGAAGCTGACGTGGCCAAGCCTTTAGCGATAGCTTTTGGGCGACTTCGCCGTAGATCATGAAAGGGCATACCGCGCACCACAGCCGCCCAACAAAGGGAAAGCTCAGCAGAATGAGCGGCCACCACCAGGCCCAGAAAAAGTTGAGCGCAAAGTTGCGATCGCGAGTCTGTGGTCCCCATAGGAGCACGGCTATCACAATCGGGTAAAACCATAGGGTAAAGCCGTAGTTGATTCTATCTGGCCACCAGGGGCTCAGCAAAAACTCTCGTAGTTTTGGATAGCCCTGTAATAGATTGAAGCGAAAGCGACGCTTAGAACTTTCCTCGGCCCAGAAAACTTCTTCGGTGAGTACTGCGTTAGTGGCTGTGGACTGGGCCGAACCCGTGCGCTGTTCGGACTGGCTAACCGCGCGCTCTATCATATTTTCGAGTTCGGTGAGGTTGCCAGGAAAGTCGTAGCTTTGCAGTCGGCGCAGGGCGGCTGGGTCGAGCTGGCGTTTGCACAGGCCTCGCTGGCGGCACAGCAGCTGAGAAAAGTAGTTGACCTGGGCTTCAATGTCGGCTTTGCGAACCCTTAAGGGCGGTACTTTAATTTGCGTCGTGTTGCATTTTGAGAGTTCCGGCAGTGCCTTTTCGGCGATCGTTAAAATCCAGGCGGGGCTGGTTTGGCTGGGTAGCGGGGCATCGTCTTCTCGGCTGACGGGCTGATATTCTCCGGTTTTTATCAGCTGGAAAATGGCGGGTTTGAGGGCGTCGCTTAAGTCTTGAAGGTTGTTGAGCAATAGCGTGCCTTTGCCTAGCCATTCGAGGAGGCCAGGCTGGCTTTTACCTCGACCAAAGAGATCTTGCGCCCTGAGATTTTCGCAGTTTATCTGAATCATCAGTTCGCGCTTATTTGCGGAGCCAAAGTGAATGAGCGCGGCTAAGTTGTCTTTGTGGAGGCCGGGTTCGCCAAAGATGAGCACGGGCTGACGACGGGCTGCGGCTGCGTCTTTTGGTGGCTCGCTGCGGGTGACGGCTCGAATGCTTTGGCGGAGGCGATCGGCATATCGACTGCTGCCGACGACGCCTCGCTTAACGCGTGTGATGAGGTAGGGGCGGAGGGCCTGCTGCCTTTCTTGTTCGTAGATGAGCTGTTCAGAGAGATCTTCTAGGGTGTCTGTGAGCAGCTGGGAGAGGGCTGGCGTGAAGTTGGGGTGTGCCTGTGCGATCGCTTCAAACTGGGATTGGCTGAGCTGCCAGAGAACGCAGTCTGTGAGGGAAACAATTGTATTAGAGGCCTGAGTGCCGAGCAAAATTGCCTGCAGGTGCAGCACTTCTCCAGGCTCTAGTACAGTGACTTGAGCGGCGCTAGCACGGCGGGTGCGATAGCTTTCTAGCTGGCCAGACTTGAGGATATGTAGCGCGCTGGGCGCGGTGTTTTCTAGGATGAGTCGGCGATTGGCCGCGAAGGAGGTTTCTGTGAGGTGGTGTGCGATCGCTTCTATCAAAGGCGCTGGCAGCGACTGAAAAAGCGTATGCGACTGTAGCCAGCGAACCCTAGAAAGAATCGTTTTAGAGAGAGTCGTTTCAGAGGGAACCGTTTCAGAGAGAATTGTTTCGCGGTTTGGAACCGGCTCAGGCGCTGAGGGTTGACTCATCCTTGTTTTATGACTGCAACCCCTTCAACCTAGCTTGTCTTGGCAGGTGTGCTGGGAGCGGTGTTACAAAGCCTCACTATTGTTGCTGGCTATTGCCTGTTGCTGGCTATTACTGGCTGCCGACTGTTGCTGACACGGCAGTGTAATGCGTAGCGTGGTGCCTACTCCTTTTGTCGACACACATTCTATTGTCCCGTGATGCCGGTCAACCACAATTTTGTGGCTGACAGATAGCCCCATGCCCGTGCCAGACCCAACTGGCTTGGTTGTAAAGAAGGGGTCGAACATACTCTGCATTGTGTAATCGTCCATACCTTCTCCATTGTCTTGTATCTCTATGCTGATCTGCTGTTCGTTGTTTGTAGTGAGCTGCGTATCTGTTGTGATAACAATCTTAGGTTTCCAATCAGGTTTGTTCTTTTCGCTGTTTTTTTTGCTGTTTTCTTTTCTGCTTTTATGATTGATCTCTTCTGGATGGCTAGCACTGTCAACGGCATCAATCGCATTGGATAAAATGTTCAAAAAGACTTGATTGAGCTGGCCTGGGTAGCATTCAATACCAGGTAAGTCGCCAAACTGCTTGACTAGGGTAATGGCTGGCCGAAACGCCTGAATACCCAATCGACTTTGTAGAATCAGCAGCGTACTTTCCAACCCTTCGGCCACTGTGGTTTGCTTCATATCGGACTCATCTAGCCGCGAAAAATTGCGTAGTGAAAGTACAATATCTCGAATTCGCTGCGTACCTGTTTGCATAGAGACAATAGTGCGAGGAATATCCATCAGCAAAAAGTCGAGCTCAATCTCTTCTTTTTTGGCTTTTATTTCTGCTTTGTCGTCGGCATAGTACTGCTCGTAGAGCCTGACTAGATCGATCAAATCACTGGTGTACTCCTGCATACAGGGTAGGTTGCCATGGATGAAACTCACCGGATTGTTGATTTCGTGAGCGATGCCTGCCACCATTTGTCCCAAGCTAGACATTTTCTCAGTTTGAATGAGCTGGGATTGCGTCTCCTGCAAGGCTTCTAGTGCCTGGATGATTTGAATATTTTTAGATTCTAATTCTGTTTTTTGCGATTCGAGTGCGATGTTGTTGCGTTCCAAATTTTCATGGGATGCTTTGAGGTAGTCTGTCATTTGATTGAACATTTTGGCCAGGGAGCCAATTTCGTCCTCAGATTCGATTGCTGTCTTGGCTTCCAAATTGCCCTCAATGATTTGCGCGGTGGCCTGCGTAAGCCGCACGATAGGATCGGCAATTTTGCGACGAAGTAATAGCGTGAGTCTCAGGGCTATTCCCAGTGCGATGAAGCTGCCAGCTAGCGTTTGCCATTGTGCCCTAACGAGGCCTGTTTTACTGAGTGCTAGCTCATCTTCTAAGCGCTGCTGCTGGCGAAGGACAATTTCGTTCAGTAATGTGGACATTTCGGCCGCAAGGGGCTCTGCCTGCGTACTAAATACGAAGAGATCTTCGCGATAGCGATCGCTTTCCACAATGCTCAGTAGCTCTGGAACAATATCCAAAAGCTGTTGTCTCTGGACTTGAATGCTTTCTATACTGTCTTGTTGGGCTGGCGTCAGCTGTTCTAAATTGTCTGTAATGGTTTTCCAGTGCTGATTTGCGGCCCTTGATTTGCCTGTATATTCAAATCGAAAATCCGGTGTTCTGGTGATAATGTAGGCTCTAAGAGATGAGCCTAACAGTGCCGACGACGTCTGAAAAGCCGCTAGCTCCTTGAGCATTTTTATGTTTTCAGCGGAGGGCGATCGCTCGGCCTGCAAGTTGATGAGCGCCTGTGTCTCGGATTGAATATTAAGCAAGCTTAGCTCGCCCTCTTCTTGAAAGAGTTTTAGGGCCGGTTGATTGTCTAGAAAGTTGTCGCTGAGGACAAACAGCTCTTCTGGAATCTGTCGCCACTGGGCATACAGGGTTTCTAGTTCGGCAAGCTGTTCGCTGTTATCTGTTGCTGAGTTGGTGGCTAGCATCCTAATCATAGCAGCTAGCTCTTGTTCGAAAGTCTGCCGAGAAAGGTAGTACTGATTTCGATATTCGGAGCTGCCGGTAACTAGGTAGCCTCGAATATGGGCAGACATTTTGAGGAGTTCTTGCTGTGCTTGGCTAGAGGCGAGCGCTGTAGGCACTCTGAGCTCCTGAGTTTGTTGAATATTTTGCGTTGCAAAAAGACTGCAGCGTTACGACCCACCACTAAAAAGGTCAAAATTACCAGCATGCCAAAGCCCACATTTAGCTTGTGGCTGATGCTGAGCCGGTTAAAAAAATGGACGTTCAAAAACAAAGGCTGAGCTGACTTTACTCGTTGCTGAACCCTACGCTTGAGCTGACTAACGATGTGATTTTGGTAAGCCAT
The DNA here is from genome assembly GCA_050042985.1 of Phormidesmis sp. Taxonomy (GTDB): domain Bacteria; phylum Cyanobacteriota; class Cyanobacteriia; order Phormidesmidales; family Phormidesmidaceae; genus Phormidesmis. The sequence continues at coordinate 8,659 of JBHJIY010000224.1, forward strand.
ACGTCGGCACGGTTGCGAAGAAATCTTTTCTAAGGGGCTTGCTGTCGCTTTTGATTGGGCCGACTATTGCTCAGCTGACTGATTCATCACAAAGTCTGCAAAGCTCAGTTCATTGACCCGGTTCCACTGGTAAATATCTGAGCGAAAGGTCTTCCACGACTGGTAAATTGTGTTGAACTGAGTATCTTCACTGGCAATTTCGTCGTAAAGTTCAAAGGCCGCCTGGTAGCTTGCTGTCAAAATCTCTTTTGAAAAGGGCAAAAGCTGTGTGCCGCCAATGACTAGCCGGTTGAGTACGTCTCCGTTGACGGCGTTAAACTGGGCCAGCATTTTGTTGTTAATATCGGCAGCGGCCGCTTTAAATATTTCCTGGTAGTGGCTAGGCAGTTTATTCCAGGCGTCTATATTGATTTGAAACTCGTAGCTGGTACCGGGTTCCCACCACCCTGGGTAATAGTAGTAAGGGGCAACTCGGTTAAGCCCTAGGGTTTCGTCTGCGTGGGGGTTTTTCCACTCAGCGGCGTCGATGGTACCTTTGTCGAGCGCATCAAAAATTTGTCCGCCCGATAGCGTATGAATGGTAACGCCTAACCGCTCTAATATTTTGCCACCGAGTCCAGGGACGCGCATATTCATCCCTTGAAAGTCTTGAATGGTGTTGACTTCGCGTTTGAACCATCCGCCCATTTGCCCACCGGTATTGCCGCCGGGAAAGTTAATCACACCCAGCTCAGCGTAGACGGCCTGCATGGCTTCTAGCCCGCCGCCGTAGTATAGCCAGGCATTTTGCTGAGCGGCGTTGAGCCCAAACGGGAGGGTGGTGCCAAAAGCGAGTGCATTGCTTTGGTTGAGGTAGTAGTAGCTGGCGGTGTGGCCGCAAGCTGCGGTGCCAGCTTGCACCGCAGAAAGCACTTCTAGCCCATCGGCTAGTTCACCGGCTGGATACGGCGTAATGATAAAGTTGCCGTTGGTCATTTGGCTCACTTGCCGGCAAAAGAGATCTGCACTGTCGAACAGAATTTGGAGAGACTTTGGCCAGCTGGTAGCCATTTGCCACTGCACGACGGGTGAGCCATCTGAGATGCTTGCTTGCGCGGTTGTGGGTGTCGTGGTTTGACGTTTGCTGCGGCAAGCGCCTAGCGTGGTAGCGCTGGTAAGTCCTACGGCGGCATGGGTTAAGAGATGTCTTCTTTTCATTGTTCTGGGTGTGATGTTGTCTTTCTCGTTTTAACCAAAGGTTTGTTTTGAAATAGCGAGGTCTGTGATGAAGTGGCGCTGGTGTGCTGCTGCTGATAGCGTGCTGTTGCTATAGATCAATTAACCATTCCCATCACAAATTGGTCGAAGCTGAGTTCGTTAATTCGGTTCCAGCTGTATATTTGTGCTTTAAATTGTTTCCACTGGGTGTATAGCCTGCGAAAGTCTGTTGAACTGTCGGCATATTCTTCATAGAGCTGGGTGGTCTCTGCGTAGGCTGCTGTTAAAATTTCCTGGTTGAAGGGCATCACCTGAGTGCCGTTCTGTTTCAATCGCTGTAATCCGTGGCCATTTTTGGCGTTGTATTCTGCGGGCATTGTGGTGTTGATTTCGGCGGCAGCGGTTTTTAGTGCTGCTTGATAGGCGGTTGGTAGGCTTTCCCATTGGGCCTGGTTTATTTGGAGTTCGTAGGTTGCGCCAGGTTCCCACCAGCCGGGATAGTAGTAGTAGGGCGCTGCTTTGGTAATGCCGATTTTGTCGTCGTCGTAGGGATTGTTCCATTCGGCGGCATCGATGCTGCCATCAAGCAGCGCAGGCGCAATTTCGTCGGCGGCAAGAACCTGTACATCTACACCTAAGCGCTTCATGACTTGACCACCTATGCCAGGGATTCTCATTTTGAGGCTGTTGAGGTCGTTGGGCTGCTCTATTTGTTTGCGAAACCAGCCGCCCATCTGCACACCTGTGTTGCCAGCTGGAAAGTTGATAATGCCGAAGGGCTTGTAGAGTGCTTGTATGGCCTGTAGGCCGCCGCCGTAGTAGAGCCAGGCGTTTTGCTGCGCGGTGTTAAGGCCGAACGGAAGGGTGGTACCAAAGGCAAGGGCTGGATTTTTGTCGACGTAGTAGTAGCTAGCGGTGTGGCCACATTCTACGGTGCCAGCAGAAACGACATCGAGGACGTTGAGCCCAGGGGTAAGTTCGCCTGAGGCATAGGGTGTGATAGAAAAGCGACCGTCGGTCATATCACGGACGCGGCGGCACAGACGTTCGGCACCGCCAAATAAAATGTCTAGTTTTTTGGGCCAACTGGTGGCCATTTTCCACTGAAGAATAGGGCGTGAAGTGATGACTGTTTGGGCTACTGCGGTGGACTGTTCTACGGTTTGTGTTTGACCACAGGCGATGAGTAGGGCCGTACTTGACATGCCCAAAGCTGCTTTTGAGGCCGAGTTTTGTAGAAATGAGCGTCGTTTCATGACTCCGCTGTCCGTACTAGGTTCGGTTTTAGAATGCCCAAGGTAACTACTCAGGCTTAAATCTTTAAGTTGATTCTAAACACTCCAGAAGCATAGCCGATAAGGTGTTGCGAGTATATATTCTCCAGGCATTCAAGCGTTGAGTAAGCAGGGGCCTAAATTTAACATCAGCGAAGCGGA
>JBHJIY010000225.1:0-42389 GCA_050042985.1 Phormidesmis sp.
GATTTTGTGGAGAGATTGCTGACTGCCATCATCAACAACAACAACTTGGTAATTAGCTTTTGGATAGTCTTGTTCTGCCAGAGCAGCTAGACAGGACTCTAGCTGTTTGGGTCGGTTGTATGTGGGAATAACAACAGAGAAAGTAGGAAGGGACATGGCGAGAAGAGCTGCAATCAATGATGGCAATCGGTGATAAATCAGTAGTCTGTGCTCAAGCTGTGATTAGTCTAAAAGCGACCGATCGGTCAAGAGATTCACTTGGGTTTTAACCTTTTCAGATTGAGCCTCGGGAAAACAGATTGAGCAATATTCAAAGCTTCTGCTGTAGCGTCGGGTGCAAACAACCGTAGAGCCCACAAGTAGATAATGCCGCCAGCTAGTACCAAGCTTGCAAGCTGAAATCGGATATCAAAATCAATCAGGCTACGGCCTAAGAGAATAAGCGCTCCTGACATCACCAGCGAAGCAGCCAACGGGGCGATCGCCTGCCGCAGATATTTGAAAATAGACACCTGAATCAGCCGACTGAGAATGAGCTGAACAATGGGGAACATGATGAATGCGCGGATAAGGTAAGCGACTGAGACCGCTACGATGCCCCAGCGAACCGCAATCGCAAACCCAATAAAATTCAGACTCGACGAGAGTAGACCCAGCTTCACCTTCCACTCCGGCTGCCCAACGGCCAGAAACACCGCACCTTTGAACTTCGAAAGCGAGCGAAATATTCCCACCAGGGCCAAGACCTGAAGTACGGGCACAGATGCCATCCACTGCTCGCCAAAGATAAAAGGCACAATTTTAGGCGCGAGCACGGCTGTACCAAGGAAAAAGGGAAATGCTATCAGACTAGTTATGCGAGCGACTTTATAGAAAGCGCTGCGCATTTTTGGCAGGTCGTGCTGCAATCGAGAGAATGTTGGCAGGGCGACTCTCTTGCTGGTTTCAATCAGCACTTGTGTCATCACAGACAAAATTCGATAGGCCAAACTATAGAAGCCGAGTGCTGTAGGCCCAAGAAAGTAGCCAATGAGCAAATCGTCTGAACGACTGTTGATAAAGCCCAGAACGTTGAACGCTAGAATGTTGCGGCCAAATTTGAACAGGTCTTGAAAGTGGGCACTAGAAAACCGTAGTCGAGGCCGCCAGTCACTGGCCCGCCACAATACCAGCATACCGACAGTCTCATAGATGATCTGCTGTGCCACCAAGCTCCAAATGCCTGCGCCAAGCAAAGCCAGAGCAATCCCTACAATACCGCTGATAACAAGGCCGATAAGCGATCGCATTGCCAGATACTGATAGGCAAACGCGCGCTCTAGCAGTGCCTCCTGCACATCGACCAAAGAACTCACAATGAGCAGCAAAGAAAACCACCGCAGTACGGAAGTGAGGGCTGTGCGGTTGAACGCGGCAGCAACCCAAGGGGCGGCGATGATACCAACGCTCGCCAACACCACACCCACCGCAATATTGGTCCAAAAAGCGGTATCAATGTGCTCTGGGTCCAAGTCTTCGCGTTGAATCAACGCCTGCGGAAAGCCTTGATTCAAAAACACCTGCACAAAGGCTAAAAACACATTGGCCAATGCCACCAGTCCAAAGTCTTCTGGGGTTAGCAGCCTAGCGAGCACCAAAAAGACAATCAGCGCCCCAAACTGGCTACCCCAGTTTTGAATTGCAGCCCACATCGCACCTTTCGTTGCCTTTTGCTGAAGACTCATTAGCGATCTTCCTTAGACCTGACACCGCTGGGCAAATACCTGTAGCTCGGGTGACAGCTTAACAGCGCCATGCCTAGCTGAAGGATGTCTTGCCGCTGTCTAAAAACTTCTAAATATTTCGGATTGTCTTGGTAGTGACACCAGCGCTCAGTCACTGGCATTTTCTGCGCTTGCGCATCGAACCGGGTTTTATCAAAAGAGCTAACGCCTGCGTGAGGAGTCATAACTTCTAAATTCCTGAGAGAAGACTAAATACTCAAAAAGTGTTTGTTCAGACGGTTTGCTAGCGGCTGCCTCCAGCAGTCGTCATCGCATATTGAGATGCTGACGCGTTTGTTTGAGTTCCCTGAATTAAGGTGTTGTACAGGGCAAGGAAGTCGTCTACACAGCGCTGTTGGCTAAAGTGCGCGATCGCTCTTCTTCGTCCTGCCGCGCCCAAGCGCTCTGCCACTGAGCGGTCTTGCAAAATCGGCAATAGCGCCGCCGCCCATCTCTCCTCATCGCCTGGAGGAACCAAAACCCCAGCAGAATCACCTCGCGCCGCCATCGGCCCAACAATCTCAGGCTGAGCACCGACTGCACTGGCAACCACGACTGTTTTGCGCATCATCGCTTCAGTCGTCACATTGCCAAATGGCTCAGCCCACAGCGACGGGACCGCCTGCACCCACACAGCATCAAAGGCTTTCTCCATCTCAGCTCTAGATACGTGACCTAGCCAGATAATCTGCGATGCGATGCCTAGCTGCGTGGCCAAAGTCTTTAAGCTTTCACCCAGCGGGCCTTTTCCAGCCATCAGCAAGCGGGCCTCTGGGACGCGTTTGACGACCAAAGCAAACGCTCGCAACAGCGTATCTATCCCTTTTTCCGCCGTAAACCGACCGGCATAGCCTACCGTTGGCGGTGACTGCAAAGCAGGTCGCGCCTCACGAGCGGGAACTCCATTGTGAATGACGCTCACCGGAATGCGCCTTGAGCCATCATCAATCAACCCTATTTCGGCCTGTTCTATGTCTGCTTTCATGCCTTCGCTCAAAGCCACAATGTGATTGAAGGCTCCCTTCCACTTTTGCCAGAGCGATCGCTGAGCCATCATCCAAATCCAGGTCTGAGGCGTGAGACAGCTTTGCTGCAAGCACGCCTTGCCAGGAGAAAAAGAGCAGGGCTCCCCAGAGGGCAAAATATTGGTTCCGACTGGGCAAATTGCTTTATACACTGCCGTTTGATATATCGCCAAATAGGGCCTTAGCAGCGGCAAAATCATCGGTGAGAGCTGCCATAAAAACATGCGCACGTGAACAACATCTGGCTGAAAGTCTTCTAGCGTTTTCCTTAAAGCAATGTAGGCCGAAAGATTAGTCGCCTGCGAGATAACTTGCGCGCGGCTGGTAGTGCCGTAGCAAGTGTAGTCGGCCAGAATCGGGCTGTCGGTGACGAGTTCAGCGTTGCTAGAGAAGAGGCGGGCATCGTGATTGCGATCGCGCAACAGCTGCCGCAGTGTCAGCATCTGAATCTCAGCGCCTCCCGTCGCGCCACCGTAGTCATTGACCAAAAGAATCTTCATGTGCCTGCCGATACAGGAGCAGAAGCAGAAGAGGTTGCAGCAACCTTAGGTTGCTTAGGTGCTGGTAAAGACGTATCGGCAGCGGCCTTCGGCTTTGCCAGTGGCGCCTGCAAATGCTTTTGAGCATATCGATAGGTCAGCCACTTATTTAACGTGACTTCTATCGGTGCGAGCAGCCCATACATCATCAGCTTATTCGGCAGGGAGCGCCGATTTGTCAGCCCTATCTTATCTAGCATGGGCTGCAAAATCGCAGCTCGCCGCCGCCAGCCAAGGGCCTTGTACTTATGCTTAAAGTAGCCGTCTTCGCACAAGTTCCACTTCTCCATCAGCCGAGCCAGGCTCACAAGCTCCCAGGCATTGCTCCAGCGCAGCATGTAATAGTGCAAATCGCGCCACGCCAAAGTAGGGCCCGGCACATAGGTCACAACGCTATCTGGCTCAAAATAAACCGTTCTCCCAAGCGCAGCCACATTCATACAGAAGTCCACATGCTCTTTTGTATTCAGAACAGACTCATCGAAGGGACCAAGCTCATCGAATACATCCATTTTCACCAGCATGCAGTGAAATTCGCATAGCTCTGTTTCGCACTGCGCTAGCCGAGGTCGAACATCTTTGACCATTCGCCCCTGCAAGTACATCTTTTCTCTCAGATGTCGACGGCTTTTTATATCTGTCACCACGCGAGACTCTCCCCCCGCAAAGTGAACAATCTCGTGAATCGGCTCCTCATGACACATAAGCGGCCCCACGACAGTGGCATCTTCAGCCTGCGAGCACTCCAACATAATGCGAAGCCAGCCAGGCTGCACAACGACATCATTATCGACAAAAACGACATAGGGCGTTTTCACTTCAGCCAGGCCCAAATTACGTGCCCGGTTCGGCCAAAGATAATGCTCAGTACGAATGAGCTTAAATCCTTTTTCCTTTGAATAGCGTTCAATAAAACGACGTTCTGGCTTGGGCGAGTTGCCATCTATATAAACCAGATCAAAGGGCACCATTGTGTTTTCATACAGGCTCTCTAAAGAAATCTGCGCATAGCTAAAACGCTCTCTTGGCACAACGACAATCGTCACCTGTGGCAAAATTTGGCTTTTTGCCTGGTTCAGGCCTTGTTCTACGGCTGTTGGTCCTTCCATAACAAGTCTCCTCAGAAATAGGCTTCTTTAATTAGCATAAGCTTCGACAGCGGGCTGCTTGAGCCTAGCTCTGGCCTTAGCCCACTGCTCCCTAGTAAAGTCTTCGTGGTACGAGCGCTCCACATTCACATTCCAAAGATCGTGCTTTTCGCCCAAAATGTTCTTTGCAGCCAATAGCCCGGTCAACATGGAGTGATCCTGGTTGTTGTATCGGTGCATACCGTTTCGACCCACTGTTTGTAAATTCTCGAACCGCTTCAGGTATCGCTGAAGCACATCTAGATGCTTACGATACTCGCCGTCGTACACAGGGTATGCTTTTTTCTGCCGAATGATGGTCCCGTCTTCCACATACTCAAGACTGGGAACCAGCCCCAGGTCAACAATCTCTTGACTGGCCAGCGCCACTAGCGCTTCAGTGGACATCTCCCACAGGCTGTCGCCCTCGCTGCAGAAAAACTCCATGCCAACACAAGTTTTACTCGGATCGGGCACCATAGCCATACTCCAGTTCTTGAAGTTTTGAATACGGCCCACCTTGAACTTTGGGCTGTGAATGTATATCCAATTGTCGGGAAAAATATCCCTTAGGTTGATGACAAGAGGCACAATCAAAAAATCACGGTATTTTAATCCTTTAGCGGCTTTTAGCACAGGCTCAGGAGGGGCTGGGTCCAAACGCCTGACTAAGGCTGTAATTGGAATACTAGAGACATAGCTATCGCCTGTTATCGCTAGCGTTTTGCCGCCGCTTTGAGCGATGACCCGCTGTACATTCTTACCGTCGTGCTCTATGCGAGTAACACGAGTTTCTAAATGAACGGGCGAGTTTTTGCTGTCTAAAATTTGCTGGCAGTGCTCCCACATCATGCCAGGGCCATAGATGGGGTAGTCAAACTCTTTGATGAGTGTTTTGGTGTCGTTACTTCCAAAAGCGGCGTTGATGACGGCTTTCTTGAGGGAAAGGCCTTTAATGCGCTGCGCTGCCCACTCTGCCTGAATTTTGTTGCAGGGAATGCCCCACACTTTCTCGGTGTAAGACTTAAAAAAGGTGCGGTAGAGGCGATTGCCAAATCGCTCTACAACCCAATCTTCTAAGTTGTCGGCCTCTGGGCCAGGATTGAGCTTGCCGGTGATTTTAGACTTGAGGTAGCTCAAGATGCATAGGCTGCTGTCCACCACACCGAGATTTTTGAGGGTACTGGAGATAGAGAGCGGGTAGTCGAAGAATTTGCCACGATAGTAAATGCGCGATAGCCGAGGCACTTGAATGAACTCGTCACCCAGAATTTCTCTCCAAATCTCTTGAACTTCACCGACCTTCGTAAAAAAGCGGTGCCCGCCAATATCAAATCGGTAGCCCTTGTACAGTTCTGTTCGAGAGATACCGCCCACTTTATCGGCCTGTTCTAGCACAGCCGATTCTTTTCCATGTTTGGCCAGCTCGTAGGCAGCCGTTAGCCCCGCCGGGCCACCACCCATCACAACAACATCAACCATTAAAATTCCTCCTATATCGACTCTTTTTAAAGTCGACTTATTTCCACTGCCAAACGATTGCTATTCTGCACCTTTGTTCTGTATCTTTCGTCAATTCTTTTTCTGTAGCGCTAGCGCCAAAACTGCTAGTTTGGCGGCTAGGTGGCTGTCACTTGTCGCATTCGATGTCTTAGTGTTCCAACGATAAAAGCTAGTCCGCTGTAAAAGTAGTAGAGCCAGTGCCAGGGTAATGCTCGCGCCGCAAACAAAAAACCTCGCTTACGGTAGAAGAACTTGTAAACCGGTAAGTTGATCACAAAAAGTGCGATCGCACACAACAGCACTGCCCAAATCACAATCCGCCAAAAGATAGATAAAAACAACCCCACACACGCGCCGTAAATAAGAACAACACTCAATCGGCTAGACCACCGTAGATTGAGGTCGCGCGACACCTGCTGATACTGCTGTGGATGGTTTTGCTTCAGCCGCAGCAAAAGAGCCATCCAAGGTAGTGCCCGATAGAAAAACTCTGCTCTCAGCAAAGAAAACGAAGTCCAATGCTTCAAATGCTTAATTTCAACCGTCTTACACAGCCGGATTTTGTATCCTGCTTGGCGCAATCGGTAGCCCAGCTCAATATCTTCTATACAAGGTCGCCGATAGCTAGCGTCAAAGCCACCTATCTCCAGAAAAACCGCTTTGCGAATAGCGCCACAGGCCCCCCAAAAAGTAGACGCTTCTGCCCTCCCTTGCTGATGAGTGTAGTGGTGAAAGAGATTTTTGTATTGCGACAGAAAATTGGGTGCACCAGGCGCGTCGTCATAGGAACCAATTAAAGCAGCGAGATCGTCATCCGCCTGAAAGGCTCGATATACCTGACCTACAGTGTTTGGATGCACAGTAACGTCGGCATCAATAAACAGCAATATGTCAGCCGATGCAGCCTTTGCACCTATATTGCGTGCATTAGCAGGGCCCTTGGAAGTGGGCAGCTGTATGACGGTTGCACCATGATTCTTGGCGAATTGACTGCTTCCATCCGATTCACCGTCGGCAACAACGATCACCTCGGCCATATCAGCCCATCGTTCAAGGCTATCTATGCATCTATGAAAGCTCTTACCTCCGTTGTACACAGGTACAACAATAGAGACCAACAGCTCGCTGGTTGATTCATTTAGCATTATATTTAGTGCCGCTGCCCAGAAAGTAATACTTTCTGGCACCTAAAGATTTTGAAAACTGTTAGAGAGAGGTCCGCACAAAAGAAAGGTCATCCATAGAACAACATAAAGTGCAACTTTCAGAGACAACAAGCCTTGATATTATGATTGTGGGCGCTTTTATTCGGCGATGGTTGCATGTCAGCTAGCTAATAGCTAACTGACATGCGCATGCAGCGAATGTTATGTAAACAGCAACAGCCACTAAAGTATTAATCCACTACAGCATTAATACTGAGGCGTCTTACTTACTTGCAATGATACTGAAGATTTCTCTTTGTGACTTCGATCATCTCATTTTGCTTTATACCGACTTCACATAAGCGTATTTTATCATGATTTTTAAGCATTTTTGCGTATTTTCCCCAATTGTGTGGTAAGCAAGAGCATCTCCTAGCGATCAGAGGCGATGATGATCAAAATCGTCTCACCTAGCACGCTCACCATTCTGAACGTAGCTTTGGCCACTAGCGGTATACTTCTTTAATCGTAAAAGGGAACCCGACTACATGCGCTTAACAATGTTCATTCACCGCCCTCTGCTGCTCATCGCTGCTGCTTTGCTAGGGATAGGACTGGTAAGCGCATGCAACCCTACTGGCACCAACACTGGCACCAACACTGGCACGGACGAAACTTCTTCGGGAAGCGCTCCTACAGATGCTGGAACGCTGAAGCTACTCTACTGGCAAGCGCCCACAACGCTCAATCCACACCTATCGCCAGGGTCCAAAGATCGCGAAGCCGCGAGCCCTGTTTTAGAGCCTCTAGCGGCATACAACGAAGCTGAAATCCTAGAACCGATTTTGGCGGCAGAAATTCCAACAGTCGAAAACGGAGGCATTAGCGCCGATAGCAAAACGGTGACCTGGAAGCTCAAAGAAGGCGTTTTGTGGTCCGATGGCGAGGCCTTCACTGCTAAAGACGTGGTCTTTACCCATAGTTTCATCACCACACCGGAAGTCGGCGCAACTTCTGGTGAGTTCTACGGCGATGTAGAAAGTGTAGAAGCAGTCGATGACTTGACCGTAAAGATCACGTTCAAGCGACCTACCCCTGCACCCATGTCTCCCTTTGTCGGTGGCAGTGGCATGATTTTACCTGAGCATATTTTCAACGATTACCTAGGTGCGAATGCGCGTTCAGCACCTGGCAATACCGCACCCGTAGGCACTAACGCCTTTCAAGTAAAAGAGTTCAAGCCAGGTGACACTGTCATTTACGAACCCAATCCTAATTTTCGAGGTGATGCGCCTGCGTTTAGCCGAGTTGAGCTGAAGGGGGGCGGTGATACGGTCTCAGCAGCGAGAGCTGTCCTGCAAACGGGCGAGTCAGACTATGCGTGGAATGTACAGGCGGAGCCCGCAGTGCTTACTAGCCTGGAAGCTGGCGGAAAGGGCGAAATGATTTATGAGCCTAAACCTGCTATGGAGCGAATCTACATCAATTTTTCAGACCCTAATAAAGAAGTAAACGGAGAAAGATCGCAAAAAGACACGCCCCATCCATTTCTTTCTGAAAAGCCCGTTCGCGAAGCCATTAGCTTGGCAATTGATCGTGAAACGATTACAAACCAGCTCTACGGTGAAGCGGGGATAGTCGCAACAAACTTTTTGGTCTCTCCTGATAAATATGCATCGCCAAACACTGAGTACGAACTCAATTTAGAGGAAGCAGCATCGCTATTGGACGGGGCAGGATGGAAAGATACTAACAACAACGGCGTGAGAGATAAAAACGGCGTTGAGATGAATATTCTCTTTACGAGTTCCGTGAATCCTGTACGACAGAAAACGCAGGAAATTATCAAACAAAGTCTTGAGTCTATCGGGATGTCTGTAGAGCTAAAAAGTGTGGAAGCAGGCGTGTACTTTGGCGATGCTACTAACCCTGATTCTGTTCATCAGTTTAATTCGGACCTACAGCTGTTTACGTTTGATAGTGAAACACCTGAGCCAGACTCGTATATGGAGCTGTATGCCTGCGACCAAATCTCACAGAAGGAGAATCAGTGGTCGAAAGAGAATTCTTCTCGCTACTGCAATCCCGAATACGACGCGCTGCTAGATCAGTTAGCGACAGAGATCGACCCGCAAAAGCGGATTGATTTGTTTGTGGCAATGAATGATTTGTTGATTGAGGATGTGGCACTGATTCCGCTAGTGCAGAGAAGTGAGGGATATGCGATCGCCTCCACCCTCACCGGTCTAGAATTTACCCCGTGGGCCGCCAGCACCTGGAAAATGAACAGCTGGGGGAAACAATGACTTCGACTACGCTCAGCCACCGGGCTAGATGCGATAGTTTTCTGATTGCTAGACCACCATTGAGGCCTGAGCGTAGTCGAAGGCCAAACCCAACCAAACGCTCATGGGAAAATACCTTCTCAAACGACTCTTAATCGCAATTCCAACCCTCATCGCCATCAGCGGAGTCATCTATCTCGTGCTAGCCCTCGCACCGGGTGATCCGCTAGGCGAGCTGGCTAACAGCCCTTCTATCACCCCCGAAATTCGTGACAACATTCGCCGTGCCCTGGGCCTCGACCAGCCAATATACGTCCGCTACTTCAAATGGGCTACGGCTTTTCTTACCGGCAACATGGGCTATTCATTCGTCAATCCCGTCCCAGTCAATGAGCTAATTTTGCAGCGTTTACCTACAACGCTATGGGTAGTAGGGTTGGCCTATGCCGTCTCAGTCTTAATCGCATTTCCGTTGGGCATTCTCTCTGCGCTTAAGCGCTACTCTTGGCTAGACCAGCTAGTCACTACCTTGGCATTTGCAGGATTCTCTATCCCACCCTTTTTCACCGGTTTGTTGTTCATCCTGCTATTTAGTATCACGTTAGGCTGGCTTCCTTTCATCTACGACAGCACGCTAGTGGTCAACGACGTCAGTAGCTTTCTCTCGCAGATGAAGCAGTCCATTATGCCCATTGCTGTGTTGGCCCTATTTCAAACAGCCGTACTCATGCGCTACATCCGCGCAGCTGTGATTGAGCAGCTAGGGATGGACTATGTACGTACGGCTTACGCCAAAGGCCTGAGTGGCTGGCAGGTCATGACTAAGCACGTGCTGCGTAATGCGCTGATTCCTGTAGTGACACTCATCGCACTAGATATTCCAACAGTGTTTACAGGCGCACTGGTAACAGAGCAGGTGTTTCGAGTACCAGGCATCGGCTCCTTACTCATTGACTCTATTATTCGCAGCGATACGCCAGTCGTGATGTCAATTACCTTTATCTACGCCATTTTAATTGTGATATTCAATTTAGTTGCTGATGTACTCTACGGTGTATTGGACCCAAGGATTCGCTATCAATAGTTCGTCTTAGGAATGAGCACTAAATAAAACGACCGATTTGCCAGCTGCCCTATGCCTGCGGCAGGCTACGCCAACGACTACGCTCAGGGCGCGGTTTCGGCAATTACCGATGGCTGAGCGTGGTCGTTCGCTTGCGTCGCCATAGGCGTTAGTCAAAACCAACCGGTGTGTAAAAGTGACTCTTATTAAATTCTCGTTCCTTACCAATATGGAAAAGCTTTTCTAGCTTTGTGTAGATTGTTCTATTGTGACTGTCTAATCGTTATCATTTTGCGTTTCTAGCTGCGTTCCGTACTTTGCTTCTAGTTCTGCTAAAGAGAGCTCACTACGCAAATCTGCTTTCAATTGCTTCAATATCTCTACATCGGCGTTTTTTGTGAACTGAGGTGCAAGGTCTAATCCCTTATCACCAAATTTCAGTTCAAGGCCCAACTCGATCGCACTACAAATACCTTCTATCAAGCCTTCTTCTCGGCCTTCTTCTCGGCCTTCAGCTTTAGCTGCACGTTCGAAGCTCATCATGTATGGCATTTTTAGGTCCTCCTGATGTTTGAGAATGTCTTGCCAAACGCTTTTTTCCAAGTATGCTGGCAGGACTAATATCCAATCGATGAATCGGAAAAGGCGAACAACATCTTCTCGCTGATATCCCTTCTGATATAGCAGCTTGATAAGCTTTAACTTCCACTGCTTTCGACTTAGCGTATCGCGGTTGGTCTCTAAGGTTTTTAGATGAGCCACGACAACTATGGCAAAGGGATTACGGCTGTCTAGCAGCACTGACGATTGCTGTCTATAGTCTAGCAATTTTGTCGTCCGAAATTTGAATTCTATGGAGCAGTCCCAAATAGAGTCTGAAAACTGCTGCGGATGCCACTTGGGATTGTCGTCACTCAAAATTGCGAAGCTAGCGACAGGACGCTTAAACCGGTCGCGCAGCCGATAGTTGTATGTATACATCTGTTCAGCAAAGGCTTTTTTGGCTTGGCTTTGTACTTCAATGTGTACGAGTACCCATACCTGCTCACCCGTTTTCTTCCATACTTTAACGAGCTTGTCGGCCAATCTCCTACCAATTTCTGCTTCACGAACAATTTGCTGAAGCTCTTTTTCTAGAAACTCGTATCCTTTGCTCCAATCAATATCACGATGAACATCAGCGAAGAAAAAGGCCATGCACTCTTCAAAGTAAGCCTCTAGAACCTCTTTCCAAGGGCTATCGTAGTCATTGCGAGGTTCTGCCATAACGCGAGTTAGTTCGTTTGCACTAACTTATCACGCTAGAGTTTGGAATCAAAGGCGATCGCATCTCCCTCACACACCACATAAGCGCTCGTATTTTCAACCAGCTCCACTTCATACCCACCGGTAAATTCGCCAAAGGAGGGCAGCGTTAGCCGTTTGTGATCGCGCTCTACGAAGAAGCAAGGCAGGCGGAGGCTATCGGTATGCGATCGCAGCTTAATCACCGGATGAATATGACCGCAAATATTCAGCCCTGCACCATGGCGCATTTCAGGCTCATGGCTCAGCAAAAAAGGCCCAATTTCAACCGCATCTACCTGCGTCTCCATCGGCATCGGTGGCAGAGCAGACACCAATCGCCGGTCGTGGTTTCCCACAATTAAAGTGACCTCAGCCGCTATCTCTTTGAGAAAAGTATCCCACCCGATCAGAACTTCTGGCACGAGGGACTGCTTTGAGTGGAAGAGATCGCCTAGGATAAACAGTTTTTTTGGCTGGAGTTGGTTGTGGAGCGATCGCAGACGAGCCAAATTCTCTTCATTCATCTCATTCGAGATAGGAATCCCAAAAGACTGAAACGTCTCAGCCTTACCCAAATGCACGTCCGAAACGAGCAGCGTATCTACCTCAGGTAAATACAACGCCTTGTCGTCCAGCAGCTGAAGGCGCTGACCAAACAACAGAACTTCGTTGGGTAACAGCGCAGTTTTAGAAGTCACGTTTTGAAAGCTCACGTGGTTAGAGTCCGCCGTAATAAACTGCCGTGGCTCAGCACAGAACTCATCAGACCCCATCGTACCGGATTAGAAGTGCGCCCAAAGAGCACCAGCATGGCCTGCACAATTTCGGGCAGCGTAGAGGTATCGGCCAAAAAGCCGGACCACTGCGGTTTATCTAACTCGAAAAACGTAGTAAAAAACTGCTGGAGATCGTTAGTTTTGAAGTCCATGAGATTTTCTAGGCCAAAGCTGTAGAGGTAGTGTTTACGCAGACGGTCTTCGGGCCAGAGCGTTTGCCAGGCAGCTTTGGCGACTTCTTTGGGGGAGGTGCTGGTGGCTTCTAGAGATTGTGCGATCACCCGTGCCAAATCTGGACTCCGCCGCAGTAGCGCACCTTGCATGTACCCTGTCGCCGGATGCACCATACTCGCCGCACCGCCAAAGCCCACAACCAGCTGAGTAAGATCAGGCAGCGGCATGTTCATTGGAAACAAGCAGCGTTCCACATGGTGCTCTTCAACAATATTGACACCTCTATGGGCCAGCCGCTGATGCAGACGACGCTCCAGCGTATCCATCGAAATTCCTGGAGCATGTGCCAGAGAGGTCTCCTCAACAAAGTAGATATCGTGACCTAGATCCATCGCATATAAAAACGTCGGCGGCAGCTTACGTTCTGGAGCGGGCAGATGATCATCTCGGTAGTCCATCAGCACCATTTGCCCAGGCTCAACCGGTGGCGCAGAAAACTTACCCACAACGCCGTAAGCCGCCTGATACGCAATCGGCTTCATCATCGGTAACCGTTTCACCAGCGCCGGATTATGTCCACTGGTATCAATAACTATGCGCGCACTATAGGTTTTTCCGCTTTCATCCGTCACCTCAGATCGCCTAGAACTATGAGTGACCTCAGCGGCTTTGCCCATATGCCAAGTCACGCCATGATGCTGATTTTGCTTGAGCCAGTGCCCCTGAAGCTTTTCACGATCTATCAGGCCGTAGTCTCGCTTTAGCGGAATAGTTTTATCACCCATATAGGCCGTTGTCTTTTGCCAGCGCTTCCACAAGAAATCTTCCATACCCAGCGCCTCTAGCTCATCAGCCCAGATACCGTAGGTATTTGGCCAAGGCTCATCCGGCGCAGTAGGGCTCAACCCTTCTACTTTCAGCCCACGCTGCTCTAGCGCGTTAGCCATCTGTAGCCCTGCTGGCCCCGAGCCAATTACCAATACGTCTGCCATGTAGTCACTCAAGCAATGTCTTCAAGTATTTTACCGTTACAGCAGCAGACACCTGTAATTACATTACACAAGAGTATGCGCAGGATGTCGCTCTTCTGCAAGCAGGCTAAACAAAAGCCGATCGTGCAAAATGCCATCTAAAAGCTGATGCTGGCGAAGGCGACCATCTTGATGAAAGCCGCAGGATTTAAGCAGTGCAATGGAGCCTTTATTAAAGCTGCCTGTATCCGCCATAACTTTGTTGAGCCCCACTCTATCGAATAGGTGCGTAAGCATTAACTGAAGCGCTTCTTTGGTATAGCCTTGCTGCCGATAATTTGGACCGGTGAAATAGCCTATGCCAATGGAGCGATTTTTAGAATTGTAGCCGTATACGCTAATCTCTCCGAGTAGTTGATTATCCTCGGCGCGTCTGATAGCAAAAACGGCAGGAACTTTCTCCTCAAATCGTCGAATGCGCTCCTCTAGCGACATACGCTGAACGGGGCGACAGGTGAGGAATGAAATATCAACTTGATGCTTCCACTCGTGCATGGTCGCGAGTTCTTCAATCTTGTAGAGTCCTAGCTGGACACGACTGCCCATTGGAATTTGCCACTCAAAGTAATTAAGCTCGTTGGAATCAATCATGGCTATTTGTCCCATTGCTGTTTCAGGCGGGTGATGCGATCGCGCAAACTCTCATTCGTCAACCGCGAACTCAATCGCTCTACCAATAGCGGGAACCCGAGTGGCGATGGCCTTTTCACCTGCATCCACACCAGCTCCAAATCTCGCATGCGCTTCAGCGCAGCGGTGAGCCTGGGTTCTTCCATCTGGCCTTCTATCACCTCTCGCTCTGCCTGCTGCAACAGCAAATTATCCGGCTCGTACTTGTTGAATACCTTGTAAATCAGAGAAGAGCTAATCTGCACCTGATTTGTTGTTTTCTTTGATCCTGGATATCCCTTAAATACCAACCCAGACACCTGTGAAATACCCCTAAACCGCCGCTGAGTCAGCTCAGAAATGTTCAAACTCTCTTTTATCTCCTCATACAGGCTCTGCGACCGGAAAAAACTTTCGTCAAATAGATCTTGAAACGGATAATCCTTCGGCGCTAAAATTTCAAAACCATAATCATTGGCCGACACCGTAAACGTCGCTTTCTGTCGCTGCGAAAATCGATACGCCCACAGAAAGCCCAGCCCCTCATGTACGTTTCGTCCTTCAAAAGGATAGGCATACAGGTGTTGGCCTTCTCTCGTTCGACAGCACTCGATTAAAAACTGATCGGCACTCGGCAAATGAGAGATTCGATCCTGCGTAGCGAGAATCGGCATAATGCACTCTACTTCAGGGCTCACATTACCGTCTTTTGCCTGGGTAATCTCTTCTCGGATGTATTGACTCAAGCAGTCCGAAATCGCCATGTAACCGCCACTCCACACGGGTACCACGCTAGATTTTTTCTTCGCATTCTTTACATACAGCGTCATATCTTTCAGCTGAAAATACGCCAGCTGCCGCCCCGCAAAAAAGAACACATCTCCTTTTTTTAGCCGCGATACAAAGCTCTCTTGCACCGTACCAATCGTTTTTCCCTTCGCGTAGGCAATCTTCACCTGTTGATTACCGGTGATCGTACCAATACTCATTTTGTGCATACGCGAGATACGCCCGTCTTCTACCCGATACACACCGTTCTCTTCATCCAGCACAATCTTTTTATAGCGAGGGTAGGCCTGCAAGCACTTGCCACCCTTCTCTAAAAATTCCACCATCCAGCCAAACTCTTCCTGCGATAGCTCTCGATAGGAGAATGCTTTGCGCACAGCTTCAAATGTTTCGTTGGGGGCAAAGCCATCGCCACAGGCGAGCGTGACCAAATGCTGAAGCAACACATCATAGGGTTTAGGTAAGGTGTGGCGAGATTCTATCTGCCCTGCGGCTAAGCCACGCCGAAAGGCCGAAATCTCTAGTAGCTCTAGCGCATTGGTTGGTAAAAAGAACACTTCTGATGTGCCACCCGGTAGGTGCGCCGAGCGCCCTGCACGCTGAAGCAGCCGAGCTAAGTTTTTGGCGCTGCCGACTTGCACAACTCGCTCTACCGGCTGAAAGTCCACACCTAGATCCAGCGAGGAGGTGCACACAACCCATTTAATTTTGTCTGCTTTGAGCCCCGCTTCAATAGCAAGACGGGTTTCAAAGTCGATGGAACCGTGATGGAGTGCAATTCGGTGCTCATCTTCTGGCATGGAAAAGGTAAGCGCTTGATACCATCGTTCGGCCTGCGACCGGGTGTTGGTAAATATCAGTGTGGAGCGCTCAATATCTAGCACCGACACCAGCGCTTCAAACATGTGCAAGCCCAAATGCCCAGCCCATGGAAAGCTATCAACAGTCTCTGGCATGACGCTAGTGATGACTGTTTTTCGCTTGATGTTTGACTGAATCACAACAGGCTGAGTATCTACACCGGTGGCAGCTTCGGCGGCCTCTTGCAAATTCCCCAGTGTTGCTGAAATAGCCCAGGTCTGAACAGTAGAGTTTAGCTGCCTAAGCCGAGACATACACAGCTCTGTCTGGGTGCCTCGCTTGGAGGCCATTAGCTCATGCCATTCGTCCAAAATCACGCAGCGTAACGTGCCAAACCGCTTCGCTGAATTTTTATAAGACAGCAACACCGATAAAGATTCGGGCGTGGTAATCAAAATGTTCGGCATTTTCTTGATCTGCCGACTTTTTACAGAAGATTTGGTATCACCTGTGCGAGACTCAACTGTAATTGGCCAGTCCATCTCTTCTATCGGGCGACGAATAGAAGCCTCGATATCTCTTGAAAGGGCCCGTAGTGGCGTGATGTAGAGCAGTTGCAAACCTGAGAGCGCGCCTGGTTCGCTTAGCATTTGGGCGATGGGGCCCATCACTGCGGCGTAGGTTTTTCCTGAACCCGTAGGCACCTGAATAATGCCGCTCTCACCAGATAGATAGGATTTCCAAGTCTTTTTCTGAAAGGTGATGGGTTTCCAACCCTGTTTTGAAAACCAGTCTTGGATAGGAGTAAGGATAGCCACAAAGTAAGGTGCAGTGAAAAAGTGATTTACTCGTGGATGCGGCCATTCGGCATGATGGTGCCAGTAAGGCGTGCACCCAACAGTTTCACCATAATTTTATCGCCGTAGCCGACTTTTGCGCCGCTAAGGTCTGCGCCGCTAAGGTCTGCACCGCTGAGGTCTGCGCCGATACGGTCTGCACCGCTGAGGTCCGCGTGGCTGAGATCTGCCTGGAGAAGATTGGCACGAAATAGGCGAGCTTTTCGCAAATTTGCACGATTGAGGATGACCTTATGCATGAAGGTGTCGCTAAGGTCCGCGCCACTGAGGTTTGCACCGCTGAGGTTACGACCGGAAAAGTCTTTTTCTTTGAGGTTTGCGCCGCTCATGTCTACGCCGCTGAGGTCTGGATCGCGTCTGGTTGCGCTGCTTGTAGGAGCCTTTTGGAGAGACTTTTCTTTGGAGTCAGCTTCTTTAGCCATTTTTCTGGCTTTCTCTTTGGCTTCTTCTCGGGCCTTTTCTCTGGCTTTTCGCTCTGAGATCGCTTTCTCCCTAGCCGCCTTCTCTCTAGCCTTTCGCTCTGCGATCGCCTTTTCCCTAGCCGCTCTATCACTAGCTTTGCGCTCAGCGGTCGCTTTCGCTCTCGCTTTTTCCTTAGCAACTCTTTCTTGCGCAGCTTTATCCCTGGCCGACTGACCATTGCCGTTGGTACTACTTCCCGACTTTTCAGACTTTACATCGCTCTGACGGGGCCACGCGCTGCTAGGGTAGCGCGCCCTGTAAGTAGCATCGTACTTACTGCTAGAAGCGCCACGTCGATAGGCTTCGTAGGGTGGGCGATAGCCCTCTGCACGCGAATTGCTTGAATAGCTAGAAGCATGCGCCGGACGCCGGTAAGGGCGATAGGTAGAGTCGTCTCCAGGGCGGTAGGTACTGCCCGCATAGTTGCGGGCACCATTTCTTGAGCGAGCAGTGCTGCGGCTACCGTTGGCAGCGACTTCAGCAGGCGCT
This sequence comes from Phormidesmis sp., assembly GCA_050042985.1. Classification (GTDB taxonomy): domain Bacteria; phylum Cyanobacteriota; class Cyanobacteriia; order Phormidesmidales; family Phormidesmidaceae; genus Phormidesmis. Next base: position 17,726 of record JBHJIY010000225.1, read on the forward strand.
GGCGCATTGACAGCAGGGACTTTGCCATTTTTAGCATGCGACTTCATTAGAGCACGGGCATCGTTGAGCGCCTTGATCTTGTCCTCTGCTTTTTCCCGTAGGCGATCGCGATCGCCAGGAATGCGATCAGGATGCCAAATAAAAACGAGGTCTTTGTAGGCTTGGTTTACTTCCTTGATAGAAGTCTGCTTTCCTAGCTCTAGCTCTAAGACTCTGTAGGCTTGCTCAAGATGATCCATACGCGCCGGTAAGCGTGGTTTTCGTAAAAATTATGTCTAGGTTTGATTAGTTTAATAAGGTGCTTAGTTTTGTAATTATGACGGATAGAGCAGCTTCTCGGCGGCTATCCACAGCAAACTTTAAGAAGCTGCACTTAATATTTTGTGACATTACCTGATGGCTCCCCGAGGCCTACCATAGGCTCCGCTCAGGACTCGGGGAGCTTCGACTTCAGTGGCTGAGCGGAGCCGTAACGCCAAAGGCGTGGCAAAGCCAAGACATAGTCTTGCCGCAGGCAATAGCCTAGTTTTCCTCAATCTTCAGCTCACTGATGTTCCAAAGCACGCCGCCGAGCGAAGTGTATTCCACATTCTGAATTTTGTTGCGCACCGCGCTCATAGAGTACTGACCAACCAGATGAATAAACGGTAAGTTCTCCTGAACAAGCTTTTGAGTTTCAAAGTAAAGCGCCTTCCGTTTCTCTTCATCCAGCTCCTGTGCTGCTTGAACGTACAGGTCGCTAATCTGCTGCTCCCAGTCGTATATCTGCCTGCCGGTAAGCTCCATATCGTTCTGGGGCTGCTGGTTGAAAAAGTGCAGACCGCCTTCTGTGAGCCAGAGGTTAGCACTGCTATTGGGTTCTACGCCTGCGCCGAAGCCAAGTACGATGGCATCCCACTTGAGCGTGTCGCTAATATTAGTAACCAGTTTGTTGAAGTCAATAGGCTGGAAATCAACGGTAATGCCAAGAAGCGATAGATTTTGCTTGATTTGCGCCCCAGCTGACTCCCGAATTTTGTTACCAACGTTGGTTTGCACGGTAAAACGAACGCGATTGCCAGCTTCATCGACGAGCTGATCTCCTTCATAGGTAAACCCGGCAGAAACCAGCAGCTCTTTGGCCTTTTCGATGTTGTAATCGTAGACAGGAAGGCCACTCTCGGCAAAGTAGGGACTCTGAGGCGCTATCTGAGAGTTTTGCAGCTCGCCAAGCCCCTTGAAAATGTTGTTAAGCATCGTTTCGCGATCGATAGCGTAGGCAACCGCCTGACGAAACTCTACCGAGCTAAACCAAGCTGACTTGACCGGGTCAACCACTGGGACACCGTTCACAGACCCCTTGTTGAGATTAAAGGTCATAAATAGCCGCGTGGTGGTGGGTCCACCGTTGTAGACGGTGTAATTACCCTGCTCTTCGTCTTGCTTAATCAGCGAAAAGTTATCTGGGGTAACCGACATCAGGTCGGCGTCGCCTGAGCGAAAGCGAACAAACTGCGCGTCTTGCGAGCTAACAACGGGCCAAATAACTTCTTCGATGTAGGGCTGCGACTCACCGTTTGGTCCCTTTTCCCAGTAGTAAGGGTTGCGTTGAAAAACAATCCGCTCGCCTGGAATGAAGCGCTTGATAGTGTAGGGACCGTTGCCAATCACATCACTGGGATCGGTATCGGTGCCCCAAGTACTCATAAACTGAGGAACACCGTTATCGTCGACAGTGTCGACGGTTGATTGCAAAATGTGCTGGGGCAAAATGGGAATGCCTGTGACCCGCAAAAATGGAGCAAACGGCTCAGGAATTTTAAATTCCACACGATTCTCATCTAACTTGCTCACAACCGGCAGCTTACCTTCTGCGCCAATTCGCAAAACGTCGCGAGTATCCGTTGTGATGGCTTCATTCAAAATCAGATCGTTGTAGGTAAAGACGACGTCATCTACCGTAAGCGGCTCGCCATCAGACCATTTGAGGTCTTCCTTTAGGGTGTAGACGATGGTTTGACCATTGTCAGAAATGGTCCAGGATTCGGCTAGGGCTGGAATGATTTCGCTATTGGTTTGGTCAATGCCGATGAGGCCCTCGTACATCAGGGCAAGCACGTCGGCACTAGAGCTTTCTTGGGACAGCAGATAGTTAAAAGTTTTGGGCTCGCCAACCACCGTGCTAATGAGGGTAGGCACGTCAGCGCTTGCAACTCTAAAGTTCTCGAGCCTGAGGCGATCTAGGCTGCTACAGCTAGGGGTAACGACAGCTACGGCAAACATCATCATGCCTAGTAACAGCAGTCTGCCAAGACGTGTGCCTTTCAGTCGATTGTGTAGTCGGTGCCAACCCATAGCGCTCTGCCAATGTAATTAGGGGATCAGTAATTAGGGGATCAAAAGTGTCTAGCGATTGATGCAAGACATGTACATATTGTTGCTATGTATAGCAAACATTGAGGGCAAACGTCAGAAGATACCGTTTTTTTGACACGCATCGATAACCGAACACAAAAGAATAGACGCACTGTCATCCAGTGTTTCTATCAGCAGCAGGATGGGTTCAATAATCTACAGCTTGCTTTTCAGCACGACAAGACTACGAGCGGCGACGGTAACCTTGTCTTTCTTTTTGTAATTTTTGGTGCGCTTAACAAAGCCTTCTGATTTGGTATCGATCAGTAAGCGCCATCTTCTTTCCGACCAGTCTGTGTTTTCGCTGCTACGGAAGCGAGTCGGCAGCGCAAACTCTAGCATTTCGTAATGAGCGTTGAACATGAGCAAAAAGCTGTCGTCCAGCACTTGCTCGCCCTGCTTGTCTGGCGTGGCAATTTCTTCACCATTGAGGAAAACGGTGAGCGTTTTGACATAGCCAGCGGTCCATTCGTCGTGCATCGGCTTACCATCGACATTAAACCAACCGATGTCGCGAATGCCAGAGCCATGAATTTCGCGGCCATGAAACCAGTTTCGACGACGCAGCACGGGATGATCTCTAATGAGTTTTACGAGCTTTTGGGTGTAGCGCAGCAGCTCTTTTTCTTCTTTTTCAAGGGTCCAATCCAGCCAAGATAGCTCGTTGTCGTGGCAGTAGGTGTTGTTATTGCCATCCTGAGATCGCCCCATTTCATCCCCAGCCAATAGCATCGGCACTCCCTGCGACAGCATCAGCGTCGCCAGGTAGTTCCGCTGCTGCTGAACCCTCAGCTGAAGAATATCGGGATCATCGGTCTCGCCTTCTGCGCCGCAGTTCCATGAGCGATTGTGGCTCTCTCCGTCGCGGTTATCTTCACCGTTGGCATCGTTGTGCTTGTCGTTGTAGCTCACGAGGTCACGCAGGGTAAACCCATCGTGCGCGGTGATGAAGTTAATACTGGCATGGGGCCGCCGTCCGGTATGCTCGTACAGGTCGGAGCTGCCGGTAAGCCGTAGGGCAAATTCGCCCAGAGTGCTGTTTTCCCCTCGCCAAAAGTCGCGAACCGTATCGCGATATTTACCGTTCCACTCAGACCACAGCAGCGGAAACTTACCTACCTGGTAGCCGCCGTCACCCACATCCCAAGGCTCAGCAATCAGCTTCACCTTAGATAGCACCGGGTCTTGATGAATGATGTCAAAGAAGGTAGCCAGCGTACCCACCTCAAAGAGTTCGCGGGCAAGCGCCGAGGCTAGGTCGAACCGAAAACCGTCTACATGCATTTCCTGCACCCAGTAGCGCAGGCTATCCATAATCAGCTTGAGTACCTGCGGATGGCTCATTCGCAGGGAATTGCCACAGCCGGTGTAATCCATGTAGTAGCGTTCGTTGTCCTGCACGAGCCGGTAGTAGCAGGCGTTGTCGATACCACGGAAGCACAGAGTGGGCCCCATATGGTTGCCCTCGCCTGTGTGGTTATACACCACGTCCAAGATGACTTCAATGCCTGCCGCGTGCAGGGAGCGAACCATTGTTTTGAACTCTTTAACCTGCTCACCGTCGATCCCCGCAGCGCTATAGCCGGAGAAGGGGGCAAAGTAGTTGAGCGAGTCGTAGCCCCAGTAGTTGCTGAGTCCTTTGCTGGTGAGGTAGCTTGGCGTAGCGTGAAAATGATGAGTGGGCATCAGCTCTACGGCGGTGATCCCCAGTGACTTGAGATGCTTGATAGCGGCAGGATGCGCGAGGCCAGCATAGGTGCCACGCAGGGTCTTGGGCACTTTGGGATGCTGCATGGTGAAGCCCTTGACATGCATCTCGTAGATGATGGTGGCATTCCAGGGCGTGTTGGGATGTTCGTCGCCCTTCCAGTCGAAGGTGGGATCAACAACGATGCATTTGGGGACCGCCTCAGCGCTGTCTTCTATATTGCACCCCAAGTCTTGCTCTTCTTGGTGCCAGGTGTAGCCAAAGATAGATTGACCGGGGGTGACGTTACCTGCGATCGCTAGCGCATAGGGATCAATCAACAGCTTGTTTGGATTGAACCGGTGACCGTTCTCGGGATCAAACGGGCCGTGAACCCGAAAGCCGTACTGTTGGCCCGGCTTTACCGAGGGAAAGTATCCATGCCAGACAAAGTTATAAACCTCACTGAGCTCGTGACGAGTTTCTTCACCTTTTTCATCAAACAGGCAAAGCTCTACTCTGGTAGCATTTTCCGAAAAAATTGCGAAGTTTGTTCCTTGTCCATCCCAGGTTGCACCCAAATCGTTGGCTGTTCCTGGAAGCTGTTGAATACTCATAAAAGAACATTTCTCAAAGAATACACTCTGTTTCTAGTGACATTTTAGTGACAACTCGTTTTAGTAGCCTCTTAGTCAAACCACTTTGCGCAAATTAGTCAAACCACTTTGCGCAAAAGGCTAGAGAGGACAAATAGTGCAATAAGGATACCGCGACTTTCTACAATCGGCTACTATTTTTTGACAGATTGTGACTGATTCCTCGGCAAAGGCAGATGTATTTTCTGATAGATGCGTTTGAGACAGATCATTTAAGACAACAGGGGCATGTTTGTTGTTATCAACTCTGTTGTTATTAGCCAGTTGTTATCGCCACCGATGCTAATTTATATGTTTGTTGAGGATTTGAGCGACTTCAGGAACGGCAGTAATTACTTCAGGGCGGATGGATTTACGAAGTTTGTTGTAGGTGCCAGCGATGAGGCCATTGTTCACTCTGGCAATTCGAGCATCGGTGGCACCGAGGATAAGATCGGCAGTGCGATCGCTCTCCGCTGTCAAATGCGCTACGGGATCACCTTTTGCCACACCGGCTTCCCACACAGGCTCAACAGCAGCGCAAGTTTCTGGCAACAGCCGTTTGATGGCACCTGGAACGTAGTTAGTCCCAATGCCTTTCACGACACCGTAAGCGGCTTTAAGGGCAATGCCCGACAGGCCGCCTTTTGCTGAGACCTGGCGGTCTATCAGCTGAGCGCAATCATTTGCGATCGCAGTTTTCACAGCTGGGTCTTCAATCTTATGAGTAAGTGACATATTGAGCATTAAATAAAATAAACTAAAAAGTATAGTAGTCGCTGAGCGCGCGCTATTTCTTGAAGATTGGGCAAACAGGCGTCGATGCAGTCCCACACGCCATAACGGACTGCATCAAACGGACTGCATCGACAAAGCAGCCGTAAATTCAGCCAAAAAAGCTAAACAGCGCAGTCAATCCTGAATATATCTTCAGCGGGTTTCGCACCAGATAGCTTGTCCCAATTAATCTCTTCTAAAAACTCTTCTGGATTGAGCGTTTCAACAACATCCACACCCCATTCACCCGTTTGCAATGAAGGCGCGGGGCTGGTGGCAGGCGTATTCTTCACGCCACCTAGCGCCATCACGGTAAAGTCTTTTTTATTGTGTTCTTTCCGATAGGTCACCAGCGTGTCAGCGCACTGCTGCCCCACTTCTGTTGGGGTGTATTTCGCTGAATCGTAGCTGACTTCTACAATCCAGTGAGGATTGTCAATCAGGGCACAGTCAATATCTGCCGTATCGCTAAGCCCTTTGATAAAGACGTCAGCAAATTCTTCCCGGTTGAGCGGATGCACTTCACCTTCTAGCAACGCGAAGTTGTGGGAGAGCAGCATTCTTCCTTTTGAGTTGTCTGTCATAGTTGGGGCTCAGAGCTAGCGCTCAGGGTGAGAAATGAACTGATTTTTGTAGAATTTTATCTGCTTTTGTCACCGCTGGCATCTACCGCCATCCATACCTGAGCTGGTTTATGATTCAGCTGCCGACTCCAGAACGCATTTACTGCATGAAACGCTCTATTTTTCGCCCAGACTTTCCGTTTTCACCGGCTGCGTTTCCAATTTTTTATGGGTGGGTGATTGTTGTCGCTAGCGTGCTCGGCGTGCTGACGAGCATTCCTGGGCAAACCATTGGGGTGAGTGTGTTTACCGACCACCTGATCTCAGCGACGGGCCTCTCGCGATTGCAGCTAGCGAATGCTTACTTGGTCGGAACGCTGACGAGCGGATGTTTGCTGCCGTTTGGGGGCAAGCTATTGGACCGGCTGGGCGCGCGGCGAGTGGTAGTGCTTGCGGCTGTAGGGCTAGGGGTAACGCTGTGCTATTTGGCTTTGTGCGATCGCATTTCCTTTTTCCTCAGCGATTACTTACCCTTCACCGCACCCACAATTGCGGCAGTCGTCCTCGTGCTCGGGTTTGTCAGCCTTAGGTTTTGTGGGCAAGGTATGCTGACAATGACTAGCCGAACCACGCTGGGTAAATGGTTCGATAAGCGACGTGGTCAGGTATCGGGCATTGAAGGGGTATTCATCGCCTCTGGGTTTTCGATTGCGCCTTATGGATTTAGTCAGGCGATCGCAGCTTTGGGTTGGCGAGGCACCTGGCTTACATTGGGCGCGGTAATTGGCCTAGGCATGAGCACCGTTGGCTGGCTTTTATTTCGCGATACGCCTGAGATTTGTGGGCTGCGGATGGATGGGGGAATCGCAGAAAAAAAAGATATTAGGAAAGAGGATATCGGGGAAGAAATCGATCAAAAGAAAAGCGAAGAAACGGCGACTATCTGGGGAGTAACGCGGAAACAAGCGATTAGCACGCTAGCTTTTTGGGCGGTGACGCTAGCATTCATGTCTCAGGCGCTTTCGATTACGGGCATCACCTTCAATATTGTCAGCATCGGTGCAGAGAGGGGAATTGCAGAAGCGGACATGGTGAAGATTTTTGTACCAATTGCAGTGGTGTCGACGGCAGTAGGCTACGGCGTAGGCATAGCGTGTGACCGAGTGCGCATTCAGTATTTGTTTATGTTCATGATGGTGTTTCAGGCAGTGGGCATTGCGGCGATCGCAAACCTAGATACGCCTTGGATGATCGTGCCTGCGGTGGTAGGGCTCGGAGTCAGTGGCGGCTGCTTTGGAACACTGTCGACGGTGGTGCTGCCAAGGTTCTTTGGGCGGAAGCATTTAGGTGCGATCGCAGGCGTACAAATGATGGCCATTGTAATCGCCAGCGCACTAGGCCCTTCGCTCCTAGCAAATTCTAAATCTGTCACAGGCTCTTACGAAGGAGGGCTATATGCCTGCTGCTTATTTGCGCCGATTGTAGTGCTACTCATGTTTTTTGTCGTGGCTCCTGAAAACACCGCAACCAGCTGAGAAGGCACAAACTGTTGTTTAAAGGGAGCACAATTCTTTTCATCTCCAAGTGCTAAGACTGCACCCATCTCGAACCCACTTCAAGACGATGCTTAATCGCCACACATCTATCAGTTTTGTTTGATTCGATTATCAGACGGGTACGCTAACCGGGAAAACGGTCAACTAAGAAAAGCTGCACACCCCATAGCCAAAACCCAGAGGCAGCTGTCAAGGTATAGATACACATCTGCCTTTGGTAACCACCAAGTAGAAAGTTGCGCGGCCTTCAGCTGCAGATCAACTCACAGCTCAGCAAAAAAACGTCATTGGGCTGTCGCATAACCCAGTAACATCAGTATGAATACATATATTTTTACGCTAAAAAATATTTTTTGACAGGTCAAATTGTCTGCAATTTGGTCTGCACTTTAGATGGTCGTCTTACACAGTCAAGGGAAAAGAGCATGACGGTAGAGAAGCCGCACCTCAAAACAAGAGGAAAAATGCGAGGAATCACTAGACGACATCGGCATTTTCGAACAGAACTCTCCAAAGGTACACTAGCGCTACCCAGATTGCTGTGGATGAAAAGCGTGCGAAAATTTACATCGGTTGATTATGGGTTGACCAAAGTAAATTTAACTTCGCTCAACTTAACGTCAAGACAGCTATCTACGCTCCTGTGCTCGGGAGATATCGCAGCTTTGCTGTGCAGTTTTCAGGGGCTCCTCCTCATAGACAGCGCTATCTCCTATGGCACTCAAGCGACTTGGCAGCTACTCCCGGCTTCTAGCGCGCCTCTGATGATGGCCTACATCATCGGCCTTTACCTCAGCAATACCTACCGGCCAAAGCTTCAAGTATCTGGCATTCCTGTCCCCACACGAACCCTCATTAGCAACGTAATGATAACGGTGCTTTTAGCGTCTGCGGTGTACCTCAGTAATATGTGGCCACAGGGAAGCTGGATAGACCGCAGCGTTTGGCTTGGGGCTATTTTACTCTTTAGCCTATGGACGAGCTTTTCGCGCCTGCTGGTCGCCCAGTGGCAGCAGCACAAAATTCGATCAGCCAGCTGGCTACTACTTGGCTTTGGCCAAGAGCAGCAGCAGTTTGTGACAGATTTTAAGTCACTCAACCTCTCACAAAACATCACCGTCTTACTCGAACCCAGGCAGTGCGCGCCGTCGCTAGGACACCCCGCGACGATTGGCCAGTTAGCACACCTGGAAACATGGCTTACCCGAAGCTGGACAACCATTGTGGTGAACAATCGCCTACCGCTCAGTGACCAGCAAGCCACCTGGATAGCACAAGCCAAGGTACGGGGCATTCCCATACTCACCCCATCGGACCTTTACGAAAACTATTGCGCCAAGATTCCGGCAAAGAGCATACCTGACGATAGAATCACCTTCAGCGTGGGCTTTCGCAGGCTATCGGGACAGCTAGGCGCGCGCATTAAGCGCTTAGGCGATATTGCGTTAGCGAGTACAGTGCTGCTGCTGATTTCTCCGGTTATGCTTCTCACAGCCCTCTTGATCAAGCTCGATACACCCGGCCCCATTTTCTATAGCCAAACGCGAACTGGACGCAATATGAAATCGTTCAAGGTTCATAAGTTTCGCTCTATGGTACAAGACGCCGAAAAGCATGGGGCACAGTGGGCAAAGACCAAAGACAGCCGTATTACCCGCGTAGGCCAGTTCATTCGCCTAGTGCGAATTGACGAGCTGCCACAGCTATGGAACGTGCTGCAAGGCGACATGAGCATGATCGGGCCGCGCCCCGAAAGACCTGAGTTTGACCAGCAGCTGACGGCTCAAATCCCGCATTATTCCATCCGATACATGGTTAAGCCGGGAATTACGGGCTGGGCTCAGGTTTTGTATCCCTACGGCGCATCCGTTGAAGATGCCTACGAAAAGCTGGCTTATGATTTGTACTACATCAAAAACTACTCCCCATGGTTAGATGTGTTGATCGTGCTGAAAACGCTGCGCGTTGTACTTTTGGGTAAAGGGAGATAGTACGGCGTTTAGCCCGATAGTAGACATGGGTTAGGAATAGGAGAAAAGGGAGCGGAAAAGCAGGGCAGAAAAGCTGAAGAAAGGCCATGCCAGATACTCATCAGTTAAACCGGATCAGTTCGGAAGGATGTGAGAGACTGTGTGTGCGTTCTTTCGTGTGCGTTGCTTTTTGCGTTCTTTGTGCTTGCCCTGGTTGCTTGCCTATGTTCGGGTCACGTAAGCTGTACTGAATCTTTATGCCTCCAAAAGTATTGGTAACTGGGGGAGCTGGTTACATTGGCTCCCATGTGGTTAAGCAGCTAGGACAAGCTGGTTACGATGTAGTTGTATACGACAACCTGTCGACTGGGGTTGACCACGCGGTACTGTACGGCGAGCTAGTTATGGGAGACTTGGCCGATACGGCTAAGCTGTCGCAGGTCTTTGCAAAGCATCGTTTTCAAGCAGTGCTTCATTTTGCCGCGAGCATCGTCGTATCAGAATCGGTGCGCAGCCCGCTAGACTACTACAGCAATAACACGGTCAATTTGCTCAATGTGCTGCGCTGCTGCGAAAAGTACCAGGTAAATCAGCTCATTTTTTCGAGTACAGCGGCAGTGTACGGCGAGCCGAAGGAAAACCCAGTCTCGGAGCTTGCAGACACGAATCCGATTACACCCTATGGCGCATCTAAGCTCATGAGTGAGCGAATAATTCGCGACTATGCGAAGGCGTCGGACTTACGCTATGTGATTTTGCGCTATTTCAATGTGGCGGGCGCTGATTTGGATGGACAGCTGGGCCAGTGGACGCCGCAGGCAACACATTTGATTCGAGCAGCCTGTGATGCAGCGCTAGGGCGATCACCTGCGATGCAAATCTTTGGCGCTGACTTTGCTACGCCAGATGGCACGGGGGTGCGGGACTTTATTCATGTGGTGGATCTGGCGATCGCACACCTAGATAGCTTGAAATATTTGGCAGCTGGCGGCACAAGCGAAGTGCTGAACTGCGGCTACGGGAAAGGCTATAGCGTTCGGCAGGTGATCGACTGCCTGAAACAGGTATCAGGTAAAACTTTTACAGTAGAAGAAGCCGACCGCCGAATGGGCGATCCGGCCTGCGTGATTGCTAAAGCTGATCGCATTCGCGAGGTGCTAGGATGGCAGCCTCGCTGCGCCGATTTGGCACTTATGATTAAAACCTCTCTTGCCTGGGAAGTGCAGCTCAATAAGCTAGAAAAAGATACCTTAGAGAAGGTAAAGGGTAAACCCCGAGATGAGGAATGGTACCTGCCGCTAAAGCACAGTGGCGTGCAAAAGACGGTGTAAGCACCTATGAATATCGTGATTGCTTCGGGTATTTTTCCGCCAGATATTGGTGGGCCTGCGAACTTTGTGCCTCGCATTGCCCAATGGCTAATGCAACGAGGTCACCGAGTGCAAGTAGTGTGCTGGAGCGATCAGCTTGATCACGATGATCGCTGCTACGGTTTTCAAGTCCACCGCATTTCGCGCCGTCAACTACTGGCTGTTCGCTTTTGTCAAACGGTTCACCGCCTTTATCAGCTCGGGAAATCAGCCGATATCTTTTTTGCCAATACGCTGGACTTGGAAGTCCGGCTGGCTGCGACGCTCGCCAGAAAACCTGAGGTTCATAAGGTGGTGGGTGATCGCGCGTGGGAAGTAGCCCGTCGTCGCGGCTGGTTTACTGGAACCATTGACGACTACCAGCAAGCCGAAGGTAAGGGGTTAAAAAACTGGCGAATACGGGCGCTCAACGCGCTCAGAAACTTTTCTCTGGCGCGATCCTCTGCAAGAGGAGCTATGCCATCGCACTGCATCATCACCCCTAGCCACTACCTAGCCCGCATCGTTCGCCACTGGTTACACCAGTCGGCTGACATCCCAGCGCGTATAGATGTCATATACAACTCTACGCAGCTTACGCCTAGCACCACGCCGATTGAGATTCCCGCCTATCTGGGCCCTACCGTCACCACCATCTGTCGGCTAGTGCCTTGGAAAGGAGTTGACACTTTAATAGAGGCCATAGCTCAGCTGCCAGAAATACAGCTTCTGGTGGTGGGCGACGGTCCAGATCGTGCAGCGCTAGAGCAGCAGGTGAGCCAACAGGCACTGGGCGATCGCGTTCACTTTCTAGGCCAGGTGCCAAAGTCACAGATACACAGCATACTCAACGCATCAGATGTTTTTGTGCTCAACTCAACGTACGAAGGGCTACCCCATGTGGTGCTAGAGTCAATGGCTGCCAAAGTACCTGTCATCGCCACCGATGTCGGTGGCACTGGCGAAGTCGTCAAAAATAATCAGACGGGGCTACTTATTCCAGCGCACGATAATACTGCTCTGATAGCGGCTTTGACTCAGCTTTTGCGATCGCCTGAGCAGAGAAAACAGCTCACCGCCAATGCACATGCCCTCATTGCAGCTCAGTTTTCTGAAGAACGCTGCTTTATGGACTACGAAAAGATGCTAGCAACCCTCAGTGCGCATTCTCAAGCGCCTTCTACCGCTTTACCAACATCGGCTGAGCCATGAATTCTCCACCAAGATTGCCTGAGCGGGTGCTGATGATTTCAAAAGACCCAACCCTGCTACGCGATCGCGCCGGGTTTGGCGACACCTTTTCACGTCACATCTACTATGCGCAGCAGCTACAGGCCCAAAGCCCTGGCAGCGACATTCGCATCCTGACATACGCGCCTAGCAGCGTAGAGCACCAAACGCTAAACCCTACGCCAGGGCTAAAAATATACGGAACAGCCTCTACTCACCGGGCGCTGTTCATCTTCGATGCATTCAAACAACTCAAACGAATTTTCGCAGACGGCTGGACGCCAACACTCGTTACCACCCAGGAACCCTGGGAAGATGGCCAACTAGGGCTATGGGTCGCTAGGCGCTATCAGGCAAGGTTTATCCCGCAGCTGCATTTCGACCTGACCTCGCAAGACTGGCTAGGCGAAAACCGGCTGAACTGGGTCAAACGGTTGATTGCCCAGTACACACTACAGCGAGCCGATACGATTCGCGCTGTCTCCCAGGTACAAAAGCAAAAGCTAGTAGAGCACTTGCATCTAAGCTCTGAAAAAATACACGTCATTCCAGTAGGGGTAAGCTTCCAGCCCAGCCAAAAAAGCAAAGCTGAGTGCCAGCAAGCGATCGCCAATAGCATGCCGGGCAAAAAGAGCATGCTGGGCAAAAAGGTCGTCCTCTTTGTGGGTCGCCTTTGCCCACAAAAAAACCTACCGCTATGGGTTAGCGTCGCCCAGCAAATTCATCAGTCGCAGCCAAATACCCATTTTTTGGTTGCAGGCGACGGCTCACTTATGGCAACAATGCAACAGCAAGTTAACGCTATAGACCTCAGTCAGGCCTTTACATTCTTAGGTGATATGGCTTACTCAGATTTGCCCGACATCTTTGGAGCCGCTGATGTGTTCTTACTCACCTCATACTACGAGGGATTTGGCCGGGTCGTCGTAGAAGCTCAGTTAGCCGGTCTTCCTGTGGTCAGCACAGCTTGTAGCGGCCCAGAAGATATCCTTATAGAAGGAGAAACCGGCTACCTGTGTACACCGGGCGATCAAAAAATGCTGAGCGAGGCGGTGTTGAAACTACTACAAGACGAATCGAAATGTCTGCAATTTGGCCAAAAAGGGCGATCGCACACGACATCATTGTTTAATCAGGCGCAGTTGACTCAATTGCTAGTCGAGATGTGGGTGGATTAAGTGGGCCAACAGCAGCGCATACTTTTTTGCCCAAGAACAGCCCGCTGCCCCTAAGAACAGGCATAAATGCTGCCAAACTAGAATTTATTACAGCCCAATCGCCAATAGTCGCTAGTAATAATTGTCCATTTGTTCCACCGCTTGTATGGTAATTGTGGGACAGTTGAGTAGTCGTCTTCCTCGGCTGCTTACCACGCGTGACAAAACCTCAGATATGACGAATCAAATTGCCATAAACACAAATAAATTTAATCAGGACAGCCTTGTTGGCGACAGAATCGATAAGCTCGCCTTTGTGTCAGATTTGTTACTCAAGGAAAAGTCACCCGTTGACCAGCCTCAGTTACTCGATGTGGGTTGTCGTGACTGTGGTCTTAAAAAATATCTCCCAGATCACTTTTCTTACAAAAGCGCAGACCTCTTTCAAAATGACGATGGCACTGTCGACTATGTCGTAGATGTTTCTGAAGGATTCCCTTTTGAAAACAACTCTTTTGACTACGTCATGGCATTGGACATTTTAGAGCATTTAGATGATCTTGAATCTGGGCTTGAAGAGGTTTATAGGATTGCCAATCACAAATTATTAGTCATACTGCCTAATATGTCCTACTGGTCTCACAGAGCGAGCTTTCTGTTCAAAGGTCACTTCAATACGAGTAAGTACAACTTAAAATACCGAGGAGAGAACAGAGATAGCAGGCTCGATAGGCACCGCTGGGTAACCGTCCCGCCACAAAGCGACCAGTTCATGAAAGATTTCTCAGCGGATAAAAACATTCGCCTTGAAATTTTCCCTTACTTTGATCGAAAGAGTAAGAAAGTCTTCTCTAGTGCACTCAAGAAGGTTGGGTTACAGACTCACTTATTCTCTCTGGGCTCCTTGTACATTCTTTCAAAAAACGCTACTGCCTCAGATTAGCGCCTTCGCGCTGGCTAACTGGCCAAAATGAGTCGATATTTAGATGAATCTTTTAGTCTTCAATCTCAAAACAGATGCTGATGACTCCGTTCTTGGATTTACTACTGATTGGATCAATGCATTAGCGAAAAGATGCGATCGCGTCATTGTCATCACCATGTGTATGGGACGCTTATCTGTCGATAAAAACGTCACAGTATTTAGCGTCGGTAAAGAGAAAGGCTATTCCGAACCCCGCCGTCTGATCGAGTTTTACCGGATTCTCTCTCAGGTAATCCACACTGAGAACATAGACGCCTGCTTCGCCCACATGATTCAAATTTTTGCCATATTAGGCTGGCCACTGTTAAAGGTTCGCAGCATTCCAATTATCTTGTGGTATGCCCATGGTCACGTTCCTTTATCACTCCGCATAGCCACCGCGCTCGTTGATAAAGTCGTGTCCTCTAGCCCCAGTGGATTTAGAATCAAAACCCGAAAGCTTCGAAGTATTGGCCAAGGTATTGATATCAATAGGTTTTCACCTGCTCCCGTAGCAGATAAAAGCGACCCGACCATTCGGATTCTTACACTGGGACGGCTTTCTCCCGTAAAACGCCTGGAAACCGCTATAGAAGCTATATCGCTCATATCACCTAGCCGAAAAGAAACCATAGAACTACGCTACATCGGCGATGGAATAGGAGAGCAGGGTCAAAAGTATCGAGAACACCTCAAGCATATGGTTGAAGCCTCAGGCCTAGAGAAAACAGTGGTGTTTCAATCAGCACTACCTTTCCATCGCGTACAAGAGGGCTATCAGTCCGCTAATATTTTCATCAATAGCAGCGATACAAACAGTATGGATAAAACCGTACTAGAAGCAATGAGCTGCGGATTGCCTGTCATTACAAGCAACGAGGCATTTTTAGACGTCTTGGGAGAAGAGCTTGCAAGCAAATGGTGCATTCCAAAAAACAAACCAGACATCCTCGCAGCGCGAATAGAACAGTTAATAGAGATGGGTCCAAAACAACGACAAAAATTAGGATTGAAGCTGAGGGAATGCGTTAAGGCATCGCATTCTCTTGAGATACTCTCCAAAAGGTTGATTGCGGAAGCTGCGCCTCAAACACAGCCGCTATAAACTTTCACAGTCAATGGCTGATCTCACACAAAAACCACTCGCTCACTTCTTACAAATCTGCTTTCATTAGCTATGCGCTCTGTTATATATATCACCAACACCCAGCTGCCCTCCCAAAAAGCAAACACGTATCAATCTATGTGTATGTGCGAGGCCTTTGCAGCGAATGGGGTAGCGATAGAGCTGTGGCATCCAGCGCGAAAAGAAGACTATCAAGGAAATAGCCCTAGCAACATAGAGGATAGCATCCAGAATGTTTTCGAGATTTACAATATTGCGCCCTTGTTTCCTCTAAGACGTCTGTTCTCTATCGATAGTCATTGGCTTCAAAAAAGATCCGAGAAAGCATGGTTTTACTTACAGAATTTTTCTTTCTGGCTATCTTGCATCATCTCACTTCAAAAAGACAGATCGGAAAAGGTCATTTTCATTAGAGATATAATGGCGCTGGTCGTTTTTTCGAAGGCAAAAAGCGTAGGGCTGATTCGGCAGAAAATAATTTTTGAAGCTCATAAATATTCTAAGTTTATCAGTAAGTATGCAGATACAGCAGACGCACTAATCATCATTAGTCAGCAGCTTAAAGATCAGGTCAGTCTCAATAACCCAGAGAATGCGTTAGTTGTACATGCTGGCGTCAGGGAAGAAGATCTAATACATCAGAAACAAACCACAGAGCGTTTGACGCTTCGCAAGAACAAAGACGAAAAAATAATCTTATACACAGGTAATTTCTTTCGGTGGAAAGGTGTGTATACCCTAGTCGACTGCATAACTTACCTACCGAACAATTACAGAATCGTTTTTGTAGGGGGATCTAGAGACACACTGTCTAGATTTAGAAACGATACCAGCGAGATCTCTCAGATTGAGGTTGTTGGCTTCAAGCATAGGCGCGAAATTAATAGCTATCTAAGAGCAGCCGATATTCTAATTTTACCAAACTCAGCCCAGTACGATGAACAGAGCTATATTACCTCTCCTCTGAAGCTATTTGAATATATGGCAGCTAAGAAGCCTATTGTGGCCTCTCGATTGCCCTCCATTCAGGAAGTTCTTCGAGATCAAGAAAATGCAATATTATTCTCTCCAGACAACGCTAAAGATTTGGCTGACAAGATTCAGTGGGCGGTAAATAACGACTGCTCATCACTAGTAGAGCAAGCATGGCAAGAGGTACAAACGCGGACGTGGAATGAACGCGCTAAAAAAATAATCCAAAAACTCGGACCATCGGAGCCAGCATGCTTTGAAGCGTAGTAGCCTAATCGATCGCCATTTCCTGAATAACGTCTTTTTCAACTATGGTAGCCAGTTAATCATTATTTCAGCAGGCTTTATCAGAGTCACGTTGAGCACCCGTCATGCCGGTATTGCGGTCTATGGCATGGTCGCTACAGCTGTGGCACTCTCGGCAATGCTGACAAATCTCATGACCTTCAGGACAAATGAGGCGGTCATTGCTTTTTATAAACGAGGTCAAAGCATAGGTGATCCCAATTTGTGCTACCTATCGCTGGTGGCCGGACTATGTTTAGATTTAGCCATTGGTGGATTACTGTGCATCTCTGTAGTTGCGCTATCATCTTTTATTGCTGACTTTATTCTCAAAGACATAGAGCTACGTTCGGGTGTCGTAATACTAGGGTGTGCTATGTTTGCCAACTTTTTAAGAGGCGCACCTGCTGGATTGATGGTTGCAGAAGAGCGCTTTCGCTTGATCAATAGTCTTCAGATTATCGAAGCATTACTCAAATTATTGATACTGCTATACATTGTTATCAGTAACATATCAATGACTTTTGACTTGGTTATTGTATCCACCCTTATCCCGGCGGTAGTAGTAACAGGCATCATGTACTATCACCCCATTGCAAAATTAATCGGCCCTTTGAGACGAGCCACTATTCCAAAAGCTCAGCTGAAAGACTATTTCCGGTTTACAACGAGTACATTTCTCTCTTCCACCTTAAAAGCCGCGAATCTAAATATTGATACCGTTCTTCTAAGTGCACTCACAAATCCTGTCATCGTAGGCAGCTACGATATCCTTAAACAGTTTTTAAGTCCTTTATCAATCATATCTGGACCGTTTTCGTCACAAATCACACCACGGTTTGTAGAAGCTGTTACCAGGAAAGAACCAGATATAATCCGAGAGACCATCAAGCACACAAATCTACTCCTCACCAGACTCTCTATTTTAGTGATAATAGTGATGACACCTGCTGTGTTGGCATACAGTCAATGGAACGGCCTCAATTTTACAAGAACGCACTATATTGCCTTTTCAGTATTAGCGCTAAGCACAATCACGATACGAAGAATGTGGTGGTGCCGCGCCTTTTCAGTCTCTACCAATCCTAAAATATCCGTTCAGTCAGGTATTATCTCTTCGTTTGTCTTACCCATATCAGTTGTAATTTTTGCCTCACTTGTAGGGGGACTCATTGGAACTGCGATAGGTATGCTGATTAATAGTTTGGTATTGACATGGTTCTGGAGTAACAAGCTTAAGGAAGCATTCTAGCAATATAGTAACGACCAAATATTACTTATCAGCTATTTCTATTTTTTTACTCACTCAAGCGATCGCATGAACTTTCTTCAAAGAAGTATTTTCAACCAATCTAAGTCACTCAGCAGAGAGAACTTGTACGAATTTCTCAGAGAGGCCTTAGAAACCAACACCCATCAGAAAACTCTGTTGAATATAGGTTCAGGCGGCAAAATCAGCGAAATGCTCAGTCAATACGATTTCGCTAACTCTACTAGCATCGATATAGACGAAGACAGAAAGCCAGACATTGTTATGAATGCTTGTGCGCTAGAGTTTCCAGACAATTCGTTTGATATTGTTTGCGCTATGGAAGTGTTAGAACATATTCCAACACCACAAGTTGCGCTCGATGAAATATACAGAGTGCTCAAACCATCTGGCGAACTGCTTATGAGCACGCCTTTTGTTTTCGGGATTCACGACGAGCCTTACGATTATTATCGATATACCAAATACGGACTGGAATACTTGCTGAAGAGATTCGAGAAAGTACATGTACAAGAACGAAATACTTATTTCAGCACGGTAGTTGTGCTGCTGAGCCGTCTAATCATGTCAACAACTAAAAGCGATAGAGTTATTGGTGCTATTTTTACAGGGTTATCGGCTTTACTATCACCCATAATTTGGATACTTGATTCACTGATATCTAGCCGGAATATCACAACAGGCTATTTTGTAACTGCGACAAAGTAGCTTAGTGTTTCGCACAAAGCACCGGCTTCTCGAGTGTGCAAATGCCCCGATAGTATAACGGGCATTACTGATATGATTCTTGGCAGGCAAGTAGCGTGATGGAAATAGCTTATGTTAACGGGTGAAAAATCAGAAGAGCTCTTCGCAGGTTATCTTATGAAGGTTATTGACACGTCTCCTACCATCCTTGATATTTACCCGGACTTCTGGCGATTGACTCACGAGGGTTTACAACAGCTTTTCTCACACTTCGACCAAATAGAAGTGGTCCCATTAGGAGGGCCGATAGAATTTCGCCTTGAGCAGTTTTACTTAGCAAAGTACTTTAAGGTCGTATGGGTTCGTAAACTAATCGACTGGATCGACCGCCCCCAGCTAGGAAAAACTACCGCTAGGCCTTTGATACTTGCAAAAAACTAAATTGACGAATACCGTTGCAGAGATAATCGTTAAGATGCTAGTCAATGAACAATATAGAAGTGCTGTTACCGACGATACTACAGTGAGGGCATTAGCACAGAAAATCTTACAAGATGGCTATGTAGAATTGCCGTCTTTTTTGACTGCCCAGGCATGGGAAAGCCTGATTGCACTGGCTAAAAACCGTGAACAGGGAAACAAAAAGAGAGCAGCACTAGCCGGAACCATTGCCCACGAACTCGCTTTTTCCGATGAAATCTATGCATTCTCAAACCGCATTTATAGAAGCCGGTGTGAACTAGAAGGAACAAAGTACATTCCCCTAAAGCGCTCAAAGCAAGTCGTGGGGTTGCCCTATAAAGACGGACGCAACGGAAAATTTAACACAGCCACTCACTACCATTTTGACGGGGCTTATATCAATATTATTATTCCGATTGTGCTCCCCTCGAACGCCGAACAAGACGGCGGTAGCTTGGTAATTTTCCCAAATCTGCGTAGGCAGTATGGCGTCTTTATTTCTAAGTTTATTGGTCGGGGGCTGCGCTACTCAGATTGGTTACGGAAGCTATGGGGCTATAAAGTGATACGTTACCAGCTGGGCACTTGCTATGTGTTTTTTGGGGATATTTCATTGCATGGGGTAGCGCCTATTACAGCGGGTGAGCGGATGGTGCTGACGATTAATAGTCACTGGTAGCATGAAGATACTTCACTCAATTACGACGATAAACCGAGGGGGTGCAGAAAATCATCTGGTGGAATTGGTGAAAGGTCAGACGCACTCACACGAAGTGACAGTCGCTTTTCTTAAGGGCGATCGCTACTGGCAGCAAACACTAGAAGCTATGGGAGTGAAAACCGTCGATCTTCGGATGAAGTTTTATGGTGACATTCAGCCTTTTTGGCAGCTGCGATCGCTCATCAACCAATTCACCCCCGACATCGTTCACGCGCACCTTCCCCCTGCCGAACTCTACACAGCACTCGCCCTCACTGGTATGCGATCCATACCACTCGTCATCTCAAAGCACAACGACGAACCATTTTATAAAATAGTAGGCCAACAGCTCATCGCCAGACAGATCGCGAAGAGAGCAGACCATATAATTGCAATCTCACAGTCAGTAAAAAACAACGTGTGTTTTCGCGACCTTGCCTGTTCACCTAGCAAAGTAAGCACTGTGTACTATGGGATTGATCAGCAGCCCTATAAAAGCGTCTCGGCCCAGAGCGTTCAACAGCTACATCAACAGTGGGCCATAGATGAAGGCACCTATCTCATTGGCACTGTCGCTCGCCTAGTCCCCCAAAAGTCGTTGCACACATTGCTCAAAGGGTTTCAGCTTTATCTGCAAAAAACGAGCGTTCAAACTAAACTAGTCATCGTAGGGCAGGGAAGCTTGGAAGCCGAACTCAAGCAGCAGGCAACAGCGTTAGGAATTGAACAATTTGTAGTGTGGGCTGGCTACCACGAAGATATTCCGGCAGTGATGACATCGCTTGATCTTTTAGCACTGACTTCAGAGTATGAAGGGTTTGGGCACGTACTTTTAGAAGCTATGGCAGCCCAGAAGCCAGTTGTAGCCTCCGAGGTTAGCGCCATCCCAGAAGTCGTAAAAAATGGGATCTCAGGTGTGCTAGTGCCCCCTCAGCAGCCCGATCAGCTGGCAGAGGTTTTTGCTTTTTTTGAGCACGTGGAGAAGCGCGATCTCTTTGGCAAAAACGGCAGACAGACTGTACAGCAGAACTTCACACTCAGTGCGATGATAGCTAAAACACAGCAAGCCTACGAGCAAGCGATCGCCTACAGCAAGCACAAACAACAACTATGACTAAGGTCATCCAAAACATTCATTTTCCGGTGAGCGCTCGTTCTTTTGTAGAACCGATTGTAGACAGGTTCAACCGTGAGCACATAGAGACTGAGCTTTGGGTGGAGAACAATCCTAAACATCAGGCGGTATTACAGTCTCTAAACGTGCCAAAAAGGCTAGTGGGTAGTGACCTGACACTGAATCCTTTTGCCTTCTTCAAAAGAGTGTTGGCATACCGGCAGGCTTTAAGAGAGGCGCAGCCTCAGGTGTTGCACGCGCATCAGACGAGGGCTTCACTGATTCCACTGCTGGCAGCTTACCTAGAAAAAGTGCCGGTGAGAATTTACAACAATCATGGGCTGCCTTACTTAGGGTATACAGGACCGATGAGGTGGCTGCTCCGCGCCCTCGAAAAAAGCAACATTGCCCTGGCCACTCACACGCTGTTAGTGAGTCACAGTAATTTGGAAGAGGCGATCGCAGATAACCTCCTCCCAAAAGGCAAAGGCACCATCATAAAAAGCGGCTCAGCCGTCGGCATCGACTTAGACGAATACGACCTCAGCAAATTTGACCCAGCCGCTGCGAGCCAGGCAAGAAAGCAGTTTAACCTAGCTGAAGATGTTTTTGTGCTGGGGTATGTGGGTCGTCCAGTGAAGAGAAAGGGCTTTCACCTGCTAATAGCGGCCTGGCAAGCTGCAAACTTGGCCGAGAAAGGGGCCGTCTTACTGATTGCGGGTTGTTCGGATAGTGAATGCCAGGCCGTGACCGGATATGCAGTGCCTGGCGTCAAAGGGCTCGGATATTTGAACGGGCTCACAGCGTTTTATGCGGCCTGTGATGCGGTGACGCTACCGAGTGAGCACGAGGGATTTCCTTATTCCATGCTGGAAGGGGCAGCAGCGGGCAGGCCGCTCATTGGCACAGATATTCCAGGCATTCGATGCACAATTCGCCACAATGAAACAGGGCTTTTGGTCCCTAAAAGAGACCCAGAGGCACTGGCTGAAGCGATTCGGTTGATTGCAGAGGACAGGGAATTGCGATCGCGTCTCGGCAAAAACGCTAGAAGCCGCGTAGAAGCAGAATTCTCTCGTGACATCGTTCTATCAGGACTGCTCGCTTTCTACCAAAACATCGGCATTTCAGCGAGTAGCTGCGGCTACAACTAAATAAATTCACTGGAATATTTTGCTGTGTGGCGCGATCGCGTACACCAGGAGAGGCCCAAGCGATCGCATCCGGATACGCTCGCACCCACTGTTCAATATAGGCATAGTGAATCTTATTCGGCGATATCAAATGGCGCACCTCAGCGTCTTACACATTCTTCCGAAAAGTATCGCGATCTGAGGAACTTCTAAGGGATTAGCCACAAGGGAGTAGCCACAAGAGATTAGCTACTAGGGATTAGCTACAGAAGCTTTCGATAGGCTTTTGGCGTGTGCTGTGTGTACTCACGAAAAACCTTGGTAAAGTGGCTCTGCGAGGCAAACCCGAGCAAATCGCAAATTTCAACAATCGTTAGCTGCGAGCGGGCCAACAGCTGCATCGTACCGTAGGCCAACCTCAATCACATGCTGAGACAAAATCAGCTCTGGCGTCTCGTGTGCTGCTTGGATGTGATGCTCAAGCTGTAAGCTGGTCCACCCTGCATTCTTGCTCGATAACAGCGGTAAGGATAGGGAATTTTCGTTCATTTTGCCTTGCCATTTGCTTGCGCCTGCCGCTCATCTATTCAATCATTCTTATTGGGCATCTGCTATTTTTCAGCGTAATGTGCCCGTCTCAATAACAGCTGATATACTCCATCACAGATACATCTATAGATTCGGCTTGCTGCTGCTGTGAGGGACTTACATGACCAATGCCTCTAAAATCATCTACACGTTCACAGATGAAGCGCCTGCTTTGGCAACGGCTTCGTTTCTGCCGATTGTGCAGGCATTTGCTGGGGCGGCTGATGTGGCGGTGGAACTCAGCGATATTTCGCTGGCAGGGCGAATTTTGGCGAATTTTCCGGATCATTTGACCGATGAGCAAAAAAAGCCAGATGCACTCGCTGAGCTAGGCGAGCTAGCGAAGACGCCTGAAGCCAATATTATTAAGCTGCCGAATATTAGTGCGTCGGTGCCGCAGCTGGTGAGTGCGATCGCAGAACTCCAGTCCAAAGGCTACAGCGTCCCCAGCTACCCTGCCGATCCCCAAAACGAAGAAGAAGCCACTATTAAACAGCGCTACGCCAAAGTCCTCGGTAGCGCTGTCAATCCTGTGCTCAGAGAAGGAAACTCCGACCGCCGAGTCGCCGCAGCGGTAAAGCAATATGCGCAAAAGCATCCTCACAAGGTCGGCACATGGACAGCCAAGTCAAAGTCTCATGTGGCCCATATGGAGTCAGGCGACTTTTACGGCAGTGAGCAGTCTGTGGTGATAGAGCAAGCTGGTAGCGTTCGCATCGAACTCATGCAGGCAGACGGCAGCGTTACTGTACTAAAAGAGAGTACACCCGTGCTTGAAAAAGAGATTATCGACGCAGCGGTATTGAGCGTAAATGCACTAAAAAACTTTTACGAAAGAGAGATTACCGCTGCCAAAGCAGAAGACATTTTGCTCTCACTCCATGTGAAAGCCACCATGATGAAAGTGTCTGCCCCCATCATCTTTGGCCACGCCGTCACCGTGTACTACAAAGACGTCTTTGAAAAGTATGCTGACACCTTTGCCACACTAGGCGTGAATCCCAACAACGGCATCGGCGACGTGTACGCCAAAATTCAGACCCTACCGAACGACCAGCGCAGCACCATCGAAACAGACCTGCAAGCCGTCTACGACTCGCGCCCTCGCCTCGCGATGGTGAACTCCGACAAAGGTATTACAAATTTGCACGTGCCTAGCGACGTCATCATCGACGCCTCTATGGCCGCTGCCATCCGCACCTCTGGCCAAATGTGGGGCGCAGACGGCGAACCCCACGACACCAAAGCCCTTATTCCCGATCGCTGCTACGCTACGATGTATCAGGCCTGCATCGACTTCTGCAAGCAAAAAGGGGCCTTCAAAGTCAATAAAATGGGCAGCGTCTCGAACGTGGGCCTTATGGCTAAAAAAGCAGAAGAATATGGCTCCCACGATAAAACTTTCGAGATTCTCGCAGAGGGCACAGTGCGCGTCGTTGACGAAGCAGGCAACACGCTGATGGAACACAGTGTGGAAAAAGGAGACATTTGGCGCATGTGCCAAACCAAAGATGTCGCTGTGCAAGACTGGGTCAAGCTAGCGGTGAACCGGGCCAGTGCCACTTGCTCACCCGCTATCTTTTGGTTAGACGCCAACCGGGCACACGATGCCAACATCATTCAGAAAGTACAACAGTATTTGGCCAACCAAAACACTATCGGGCTCGATATTCAAATCCTGCCCCCCGTAGAAGCAATGGAGTTTACCTGCAAGCAGATTAAGTCTGGGAAAGATGTCATCTCGGTAACCGGTAATGTGCTGAGAGACTATTTGACCGACTTGTTTCCTATTCTGGAGCTGGGAACCAGTGCAAAAATGCTTTCGATTGTGCCACTGCTCGCAGGTGGTGGCCTGTTTGAAACGGGGGCTGGAGGCTCTGCACCCAAGCACGTACAGCAGTTTGTAGGAGAGGGGCACCTGCGCTGGGATTCTTTAGGAGAATTTTTGGCGCTGGCCGTCACGCTAGAAGAACTGGGGAAAAAGACTCATAACGACAAGGCAATTGTACTGGCAGAAACCCTCAACCAAGCGACCAGCAAGCTAC